>JBBSWR010000246.1:0-6592 GCA_038046185.1 Nanobdellota archaeon | reverse complement strand
TGTATTGATGTGGCATTGATTGGCTGTATTGATGTGGCATTGATTGGCTGTATTGATGTGGCATTGATTGGCTGTATTGTTACAGTGTTCAATTCTAAATTATTGTTAGCATCATCAATTATGCCACTAAATGAAAATTCTTCTGCATATGCAATACCCCAATAGTTAGAACCAATAGAAAATGGAGTCATGATAGCAGAGCTCATAAGAATAATTGTTAAAATGGAACTAGAAACAAGTCGAGTATTAATAAAATTGATATTTCTACTTTCAGTACGAAGTAAAATATAACCCGAAAGGGGAACTAGTAATACAAAAAAATATTGATCATTTTCATCAACAATAGATATAACATTCTGAATAAATGCAACTAAAGCATCATTATTGTTTGAAAAAACATTATTATTTTGAACAAAATCAAATATGTAAATAGTTGGAACTAAATATTTTATAATATCAAGATTTACATTTAATGATTGTTTATTAATCAAGTTATCTATATCGTAATTATTAACGATTTGTTTTAGAGTGATATGTGACAAAGTTATTTCATTAAAATCAATTTTTGTATTCTCACGTATTCTATTTGGATAAACCCTTTCCAATATTGTAAGTTTTTCTGAATTATGTTTTACATAATTGATTAAATTATCAAGTTTATCATTTTCTAATATTGACAGTTTTTCATTTAATTCTACATTTTTTGTAGATTGAATATGTTGTTGTGAAACATTACTATCATTTGATTCATCATTTGTTACAAGTGTAATTTGTTCTGATAATGAAACATTATGAATGGTTGAAACTATTTGTGAATTAAATTTAGAATTTATTTCAATATTTTCGAAATTAGTTTCAATATTCTGATCATTTATTCCAAATACCGAAATATCCGTAATTGAAAATAATGATGAAAATAATATTCCAATTAAAAATATTGATAGTTTTTTCAAATTAATTCAGCTCCAAGATTTAAAAAATTATTTTTCAATTTTTGAGAAAATAATATCATATGATAAGAATTACATATTATATGATAAAAACAATATAGGATAGTAACACCCAATGATGAAATTATACAATTTATGGATCGATTCATTACATTAGTAATTCAGAAAACATAATCAATAAGAAACGAGGAATTTAACGAGTAAAATCATACCCATAGTGGAAAAATACATAAAAATGATGACCAAAATGGAATGAACTAAAACCTGCAATTTGCTGAAATAAAATCTAATTTTTTTCTTTAAAATAAAATTATAATAAATTTGAAAATCATATTATAATAAAAAATAGTCTAGAAAAAATATTTTAAAATTTTTAAATTAGATAAAAATTATGATAAATAAAATTGAATTATTAATTAAATTATGGTTACTGGGGATAAATTCAGAAATATAATTTTTATATATGAAATAGAGAACATTGGATTGTAAAAGAAATCAGAAACAAAATAAAGAGATCAAATTTTTAAAAACATTTTAAATTTACATATTAATAAAAGAGATAATCTTTGCACATATGACAAATCTACAAGTTCACATCAAATTAATTTAAGTTAATTCAAATTATACAAATTTGAATACAAAATAGTTACTGATAATTATTTTATTTGAGAAAAATTTGATTAATGGTACAACAATAATTAAATTTAGGATCAAATTATCAGTTGCAATAGAATTTTTAAATTATTTTATCTTTTATAAAATATTGACTTATAATTTAATGGAAAGATAATTTATTGTTATAAACATATCAACAAGTAAAAATTAAATATAATATTTTGATTTTGACATAAATTCATCTAAATTTTATGACAAGTAAATATTAGAAACAATACATATGTTAAAGTACAGATTGATTTTATAATTTTTTAAAATAATTCTATTAATCATAGTAAGTGAATTAAAATAATAGATCTAGAACAATCTATACAAGTGCAAAGAGTATAATTCGCTTGACAAGATATGAACACTTTTAATTTAACAATCTACCTATAAAACTACTAGTTGTTCACATTATTTGAAATATGTTTTTACTAAATATTTATTTTTAATTGTCAAATCTGATATGCATAAATCAACATAATTAAAAAATATTTATTTAATTATACATAATTTATTTGTAGAATTAAGATCGTGACAAGATTTACAGTAGAGTTCAAAGTATGGTATGTCTTAGTATGATGTACTAATTATTGGAGAGTTTCAATTAATATAGATGAAATTATGAACGAGATCCTGGATTGAGTTTGTATTTCATATTTGTTATACTATTAATCACATGCTGGATTCTTACACATCGTTACAAAAAGAAACAAGAAATAAACAATCAAGAAGAACCAATGATTTACAAGAAGTAAAATGATAAAACTTGTCAATTTTACAGAGGGCATATACAAAATTTGTTGGTTTGCATGAAATTTTATTTGTGAATGTTAATCTTGTGTAATATCTTTAGTTATATAATTTCATTTTGCGACAGTAATTATTTCTAGTCGATTCCAATTGATTGTAGATAACATTATTCACAATTATCCAGTTTATTTTTAATCCTACTGTGTCATATGAAAAATTACAATTGAAATTAAATACTATGTATTATTTTGATTTTCAACAGGTAGAGCAACAAATCACTTCTAATAATTGAAGGAGATCTAAATGAAATTTTATAATATTACCTAGTCATAAAAAGAGATTTTTGTATAAAGTATCGATATAAAGTAGATTTTAAGATATTATGATTGCTAAAATTTCTTTGAAATATTTGATCATTTTTAATTAATTACCTAACAAATTCATTCAAACATATTTTGAGTCAGATATTGAGTGTAAAATGAGTAATAATAATTTCCAGAGTGAAAAAATTTCTTAATACAAACTCTATTACACAATTTTTGTGTAATTATATGAATAAATGGTACAGATATTTTCAGAAGTTATTGAAATTCATATGGTATAAAGATTGTTTTACATGTAGTTATTTTATTTTTGTATTACTGAATTACATTTAGAATGATAAAACTTAATTTAGATTTAATTCACTATTGATTGGATCAGAAATCACTTGTTACATTTTAAATTGATAGAACATCAATGATTTTTATGTTATATAGAGAATGATGATTAAATATTTGTTTAATTTGATATATGTACATAATGATTTTCTTTAATTTGAAGTTATATAATCATAGTTTGTTTAAAATAAAAAATAAAAAAAATGGTTTTTACAACTAAGAGGAGTTTCCAACAGTTATTGTCCAAGTAACAGACAAACTGTCACCACCTGAAACTGGAACATTTATTGCCTGTACAGAGAACATGTTTTGATCTGCTGCATATGCAGTACATATTCCATTAGTAACTGTTGTGCATGTTTTATCAAATAGTCCTGCTGACAAAACTGTTGTTGCATTTACGCCACTTGTGAATGTAAATGGCGATTCAGTAGTAATAACTGCAGTTCCACCATTACTTGATGCTGTAACAACTATGGTACCATCAGTTCTCATTGCCATAAGACCATCGGTAGAGCTATTTGCCACAGTTGTTGCTGTATCAGTCAAGGTTGTAGCTGTTGCTGAAACTGTTGCTGTAGCGTTTCCAATTCCAATGAATCTGAATCCATTTGCATTGGATACACAGTTGTCAGTACCAAAAGTGTTTCCTGGTTGGAATACATAACCAATGACACAATTATCACCTTGGTTAACAACCATGTTATCACCTTGAGCATATGTTTTGATGTTACCATCTGCGTCGTATAGAACGTATTCTACATGTCCCATCATTGTACCACTTTCTGGGCTAACAGAAGCAGTAGCAAATGGAATAGCAGAAAATCCATTCATAGAGACAACACCTATTGAAGCAGCCGATATGACTGCAATTAGGGCTATCATTGATGTAGTTTTCATTAAAATGATTATGATCTAATTATTATTAAATAATTGTGGAACAAATCTAAACAAAATAGCTCCAATGTGGTCAATTTATGGCTATGGTCCTGTCATGGTTATACCTTCAGTTAGTTCTATTGAATGATTAACTCCAGTTGTCTCTGGAATAACATCTGGTGTAACAATCTCATTAACAGTATCTGAATTCTGATTAATTATAGAGTATACAGATATTGTTCCAATAATTACAATAATAATTATTCCAATAACAACTCCTTTTTTCATAAACAAGATTTGTTTTATTAGACGTATAAAGTTGTCTGTGAATAATATGAGATAATGTTTTATTTTGAATTATAATAAATTAGTGAGATGACAAAATTCTATTTTATTTTAATAGTTATTTTTTTGTCATTGTTGCCAAATCAAATTTATGGTATTGAAAAAATAGATGAGAAAAATATCCTTATCACAAAATCAAATTCTATGGAAGAAATTAACTTTGATGGCAAATGGACTTTTTATAAGGAATGGAAACAAACATCTTGGAATCCAATCAAGTTTGATGAAAATATTGTATTTCATTTAAGAACAGCTCATCAAGGAAATTTTATCTATATTTTGATAGATGCTATATCAGATACAAATATGGGATCTGATAAAGCGACAGTTTGCATTGATTCAAAAAATAACAAGAGTGAATTTTTGGATAATGATGACTATTGTTTTATTGTACAATTAGAAGAGAGAAATTTGGTAGATACATTACTTAATAAACAAAATAATTTTATAATACAAGGAGATTCACAATCAAGATCTTTTAAAGAATTAGAAAAAATTAAAATAAAAGAATTTGTTGGAATTGGAACAATGTCAGATAAAGAAGACAAATACAGTACAATATCACATGCAAGTTATGAGTTTAAAATTCCTACTGAATTAGTAGGAAGATCAGATAATTATGGATTTTATGTAAATGTATTTGATGATAGTTCAAATGTTGTATATTCATGGCCAGAAGATATTAAATTAGAAAGTTTTGATATACCAAGTCCTTTGTTATGGGGAAATTTAATTTCTCCTGATAAATCACTTTTAGAAAATTCTGAGAGTGAATCAGTGGATTTTGTCATTTTATTTGTGATGGTATCTGTAATAGTACTTGTAATATTGGCAGTAATTTTCTTTATAATATTTAAGAAAAAGCTATCTAAAGGAATAAAAGATTAATCTTTGTCGGGCTTTTCATATTTTTATCATTAATACAGTTAATTATTGTGTTGGAACCGTTTGCCATACTGATATTTTAATGGTGAGTAATCTGTACAAGTTTCCTATTGCAAGTGTCTTACTGATCTAAAGGTTTGCTCCTACAGAGGTTGTTGTTAAATCGGTGTTTATATCGTAAGTTATTGTATCTATTGGAAGATCAGTAATATCGTATCTATTTACATCATTATGCAATACCTGAGTGAACTTAGATTCTGTCAATTAATGGCTCAGGACAAAATCATAGATTGATTCTATTTTGAAATCTACTTTTCCATAGTAAATAGATAAATCTATACATCACTTGAATAATGTTAAAACTAAATGAATTATGCTATTTTGTGTAATTCCAAATAAGTACCTGTTTGAACAGTAATAGCTGACGCAGCAACTTCTGAACCTACCAATAAGGTCAAATTGCCTGATGCTGAAACGACAGCAGTTCCCTCTACGATAATTAACATATCTGCGTTTACGGTATCCACACCAACCGTTGCCACAGTAGCAGTATTTTTAACCCTTTCACCATGACCCTCATGTATACCTGCGGTTGCTGAAGATGTAACTTGATCTCCTACACCTGTTGCTGCAGCAGCTCCTGTAGATACAAATTGACTTTGCATTACATATGATGTTAGTGTACCTGAATGATTAACTGCTACTTTAATTCCTGTTGTAGTTGCTGCTGATTGAAATGTCATCACATATTTGAAGTGCCATGTACCAACACCAACACCTGTTGTAGTCATAACCACACCAGGAGTAGTTGAGCTTTGTACAGATGTTGCGGTTAGTTTTTGAAATGTTATATCAGAACCAGCAGCGCCTGAATTACCACTAATTCTAGCTAGAGTTGTAAGATTTCCCCCTGCTTGTGGAAGTGTAGCAGTTCCTGATGCCGTTGCCCCTGCATCTAATATTGTTGAACCAGATCCAGATCCTGCAAGTATTAATTTTCCTACGGCACCACCTGCTGTGCCAAATGTTTTAGCACCTGTTACTGTTTGAACTCCTGCTAGAGTCATATCACCTACTCCCTTTGCATCTATCTGAGTTTGAGCATTACTTGTTAACGAGTTGATAAATTGAAATTCAGAGTTTGTTACAGTACCATCGGCTATTTTTGTTGCACCAAGTTGAGGGATCTCTGCTTCTGTCCAAGTTCCTACAGTAGATATTGCACGTTTAACGAGGCCGGCACCATCTGCCTCACCAGTAAATACTACAGATATTATCAGTGCCGCTAAAATTACAGCTAAAGTAGAGGTTTTAACCACCAATGGTATAACTTATCATTCATTATTAGATTTTACGGCATTTTCTTGAATAATTGATTCCATTTTGGATCATTGTATCTCATCTAAAAGAATAAAATAAAAAGTGACAGTCGTCTTTCCTTAATTCTAATATGTAGAAGTGGAG
>JBBSWR010000245.1:0-1300 GCA_038046185.1 Nanobdellota archaeon | reverse complement strand
GTGTTTTTGTGGTCATATCAAGATATTAACACGATAAATATAACTTATCCAACTAATGGAAGCATATTATCAACTAATTCAACATGGTTTAATATTACAACAGACGAAAATGCTACATGTAAATATTATTTAGAAACTTGTAGTAGTGGCGGAAGTAGCGGTAGTTGTGGAGGTACGACGCCTAAAAATATGAATGGGACAGGTGGACTAAATCACTCACAATATATTTCTGATTTAAGTGATACCCAAAGTAATCAATGGTACAATCTACATGTAAATTGTACAGACTATTTTAATAATTCTAATGAAAGTTTTGTAAAATTCTATGTAGATACAACCCATCCTTCAATAACGGGCTACAGCCACAAAAATGGAACTGCTGTAAGTGGAAAAATTCCACTTACTCTATCAGTGAATTATACAGAAATTAACTTAGATAAAATACAACTATTTTGGAACGGGACTTGGCCCTATGCTTGCAGTCAATTAAATAATTGTCCTCCAGTAACACTAACAGGTTGCAATTCAGGTACTAAACAAGCATGTTCAACAACTCTCAATTTATCGAACTATAGCGATACCTTAAAAGTAGTATTTTACTTCGGAGTCTTTGACAAATCAACAGGAAGTTCTTACCTATTTAATAACGATGGCTCACCATACACTTTGGTTATAGATAATACTCCGCCATCGGTAACAAACATGGTGCTTAACGATTCTGATAACAAGGTCAGAAGTTTTGACTCTTTAAAAATTAATGTTACAGCGACAGACGCTAATAATGTTGCAAATGTTACTATTAATGCCAGCCTAATGAGCCAGAGTGGAAGTATTTGGTCAATAAGCAAAACTCCAAGTCAACTAAATTGTCCTTCTGATGGTAATTGTGTATTAGAGTTTACAGCCACAGATACCGCAGGCAATGTAAATAGCTCAGAGACTTTAACGATAACTATTGATAGTACTGCACCAACCTCATCTATAAATGCTCTTCAATTGTACCTAAATGCTGCTTCGTTTAATGTTTCTTGGATTGGCAATGACGGAGCTGGTACAGGAATATTAAATTATGATATTGAAGTTAGCGATAACAATGGCGACTGGACAATATGGCAAGATGACACGACAGAGAGTTCTGCAATCTACAATGGTGTTGATGGCCATACTTACAGATTTATATCCAAAGCAAAGGATGTCGTTAGTAACATTGAAACAAAAAGTACGCCAGACACTAATATAACAATAGACACGACAAAACCATCCATACTATTATCATCGCCTTCAAATAATTCAGTACAAG
>JBBSWR010000244.1:0-4964 GCA_038046185.1 Nanobdellota archaeon | reverse complement strand
CGGCTAACCACAACATTTATATTCTTAGCCATTAGGCAAAGGAGCATTATGAAAATAGGAATTATAATCAGCCAAACTGATCCGGAAACTGTGTGGAACGCATTCAGGTTTGGCAATTTTTCCCTGAATAAACGCCATGAGGTTAAGATTTTTCTGATTGGAAAAGGCGTTGAATGCGAAGAAATAGATGACCTGAATTTCAACGTCAAAGAACAGTTGGATAAATTTTTGAATGGCGGCGGGAAAATATTTGCCTGCGGGACCTGCTTAAAATCAAGGCATAAAGAAGGTTCTCCTGTTTGCCCACTGTCTACAATGCAGGATTTAATGAATATTGTAGAAGAATCAGATAAAATTGTTTCATTCTAATGAAGCCACCATAAGGGAGTTATACAATCGCGTGTTAAGCACAATCCAAAACTCCTGGCTTAAATTCATTTTCCAATCCTCGAGCTTTTATACAAATGAGGCATGTAAGAGCCAATTCTCATGACATCTGATTTAATATTTCTTTTTTTTAATTCATCCTCCAAATCCTGCTTTAACACCCTTTGGTCGTAGCCCAGGCAGATTACATTTGGCTTTATTTCCTCAACAATATCAAAAATGCTTCCGGTTCTTCCAAGAACAGCCTGATTAACAATTTCCAAACTTCTTATTGCTTCCAATCTTTCTTTTTCGTTATGCGACGGCTTTTTGCCTTTCATCCTTTCAGATGTTTCATCTCTTGCGACAACAACAATCAGTTTATCCCCAAATTTCTTCGCTTCAGAAAAGAAATACAAATGGCCAGGATGGATTGTGTCAAAAGTTCCGGCGCACATAACTGTTTTCATGGCGTATAGATTTAGAAACGGATTTAAAAAGATTTGGATAAAATGTAATGAAAAAAATTTAAAAATAGCGTTGAATACCTTAGTATAATGGCGGGAATAACATTAGACTCATATTTGGAAGGGGAACTTCCAGAAATAAGAGAATATGGGGCAAGATTTCATGATTTAGGCAGGAAAGTTGCAGCAGCAGGACCAGAAAAACGAGAAAGTTATGAAGCGATGCTTGAATCAATATGGATTTATTTGGCGAGGGGGTTTTATGCGGGCAGTGCCATAGACTTAAGTGTTATGGAAGAAGGGATAGCAAAATTCAGGGTCGCGTTGGAACTAAAAGAAAAAATTAAATTTTTAGACGAGACTTCCCCAACAATGATGATTGCATTACATTATATATTTACAACTTTTGGAGAACCGGAGCGGTTGCAAAAGATGGGAAAACTGTACGGAGCCTATTTAATAGGTTCTGGCGGCGATATTGGAAGACATGTACGGGATGCTCAAAGGTGGGATTTAGCAAGTGGAGCTAGATGGAATTAAAATAAAAATAATTAAAATTAATAAACCTCAGCGTACTTGTCCAGCTCCCACTGGGAAACGTGCAGCCTGAACTCGTCCCACTCCCTTGTTTTTGCCTCGATGTATCTTCTATAAAGATTTTCTCCAAGGGCTTCCTGAATCAGCTTATTTTTTCCGAGCTCTTTAAGCGCCTGCCACAATGAATGCGGCAAGGTGTCTATGTTTTTTTCCGCGAGTTTCGCATCGTCAAATTCGTACAGGTCCTCTTCAACCGGCAATGGAGGAATTAAATTTTTCCTGATGCCGTCAAGCCCTGCTTTTAGCATTACTGCAAATGCAAGATAAACATTGCAGCTTGGGTCAGGGCATCTCAGCTCTGCCCTTGTTGCCTGGGTCTTTCCCTCGGAAATTCTCGGCACTCTTATCAATGCTGACCTGTTTGTGCGCGCCCAGCAGATATAAACCGGAGCTTCGTATCCCGGCACCAGCCTTTTGTAAGAGTTTACCAAGGGAGACATTACTGCAGACATCGACTTAACATGGCTCAGCTGGCCTGCAATAAAATTATAGGCTATTCTAGACAGCTTATATTTGTCAGTTCCGTCATAAAATAAATTTTTTCCCGTCCTTAAATCATAAAGGCTTTGGTGGACGTGCATTCCTGAGCCGTTGATGCCTGCGATTGGCTTGGGCATGAATGTTACATGCAAGCCGTGCTTTTGCGCAACTGCTTTCAAAACAAATCTCAGAGTCACTGCATTGTCTGCGGTCTTCAGCGCCTCATCATACCTAAAGTCTATCTCGTGCTGGCCGACAGCAACTTCGTGATGCGCCGCTTCAACATCGATGCCGAATTTTTCAAGGGTTGTCGTCATATCCCTTCTGATTTCATAAGCCTGGTCCGTTGTCAGGTCAAAATAGCCTGCCTTGTCATGCGGCAGTGCCTTGAATCCGTTTTCCTTGTTGAACAAAAAGAATTCCAGCTCCGGCCCGGTGTTGTACCCAAATCCCATCTCCTTTGCTTCCGCAAGGACTTTCTTTAAAACAAATCTCGGGTCGCCTTCAAACGGCGTTCCGTCGGGCTTGTAAACGTCGCAGATGAATCTTGCAGTGTTGCCGTCCTCTGAATTCAGCCATGGGATGACCGCATAAGTGGAAACATCCGGCTTAAGGAACATGTCGCTTTCGGCTATTCTCGCAAATCCCTCTATTGAAGAGCCGTCAAACCATGTGCCATACTGCAGCGAGTCCGGCAGGTGCTGCGCAGGTATCGTCAGGCTTTTTACAACACCCAGAATGTCCGTAAACTGAAGCTGTATAAATTTTACATTATCTTTTTTTACTCTTTCCAATATTTGCTCATTGATCATATATTCACCCCTAAAGTTTTATTTAATCGTTTGATACAAATCTAACAACAAGGATATTTTGTGCTTTGGCAATACTTATATATTTATCGTAAGTTTAATTAAACAAATATATACTAAAAATAGAAAAATTTAAGTATTTGTTTAAAATAATCATAAAAAATAGCACACAAATAAACAAATGGCACCTGACGAAACAGACAAAAAAATTCTGAACGTAATGATTGAAAACTCAAGGCTCTCCCTCAGGCAGATTGCCAAGAAAGTTGGCGTTTCAGTCGCCACTGTAATGCATCATCTCCAGAATTTAGAGAAAGAAAAAATTATACGGAATTACACCTCCCAGATAGACTACGAGAAAATAGGATATGATATTGAAGTTCTCATCGAAATAAGAATCTCAAAAGGGAGGCTGTTGGATGTCGAGAAGAAAATTGCAGTCCACCCGAATGTTTTCGCAGTTTATGACATAACCGGCTCTTTTGACGCGGCAATTCTAGCGCGGTTTGAGACAAGAAGGAAAATGGACAATTTCCTGAAAAAAATCCAGACTTATGAGTTTGTTGAAAGGACGGAAACAAAACTAATTCTGAAGACAATAAAAGAAGGAAGCATGTTTATAGAGAACTTTGAATAACCCACCATTTTGATATTTTGCATTCAAAGTTCTCTTAGAGAATTTTGACAATTATATAGATATTCAAAATTCTCTATAGAATAACTATTCAATCAGCACAGCGCACGCAATAACAGTTGTCCACAGGCCGTCTTTGTTCCCCTCTGCAGACTGAGTTATTTCCCGCGTCTTGAATATGTGGCCGCTGGATTTGTACAGTTCTTCTCTTTCCTCCCAAGCCAAGTCGGCATCAAATTCTATTCCTAAAGTTGTGGCGAGCATCGTTGCTGCCAGGTCTTCCGCATAATCGCCGGCCTTCTTTGCAGTTTCCCCATGGGAATGATGCTCTGACAGGTAACCGTAGATATTCGGGTCGCTTGGAATCGCAACCCCGACTGAAGAAGCAATCAGCCTGTTTGGCTCGTCGGTCTCGCTTCTTGCCATTACGACAAAAATAATCTGGCCTGGCTTCAAATCTACAAGGCCGTCTTCCTTGCCTATTACCTTGCAATGCGGCGGCAGGATGCTTGACACGTAAACAAGATTATATTTTTCTATGCCTGCATCCCTCAGCGCGGCCTCAAAAGAAGCAAGCTTATCTTTATGAACTCCAGTTCCCTTGCTGAAAAACATTTTGGTTGGGACCATTGAAAGAATTAAATAGCGGGGAATTTAAATAGTTTTCTAAATATGAATAAAAATTATAAAAATATAAAATTCACTTCGTATTTTTATTTTCCTTAAAATTCAATGAAGCTGAATTAATACAATATCTTAATCCCGTCGGCTTGGGGCCGTCGTTAAAAACATGCCCAAGATGGCCGGCGCATTTGCTGCAAAGCACTTCTGTTCTTCGCATGAAATGGCGGTTGTCTTCCTGCTCAGCAATATTTCCCTTTGAAGCCGGAGCATAAAAGCTCGGCCATCCGCATCCTGAATCAAATTTTGCGTCCGAAACAAACAATTCATTGCCGCAGGCCGCACATTTGTATACTCCTTTCTGTTTGTTATTAACATATTTTCCGGTGAAAGGAAGCTCTGTGCCTTTCTCCCTTAAGACTCGGTATTGCTTCGGAGTTAGAATCTTTTTCCATTCCTCTTCTGATTTTTTAATTTTAGTTTTCATAGAAATATTAATGCCAAAGTTATTAATAAGCTTTTGCCCAAACTCATCTAAAATTAAGTGGGGCTGCGGAGATTCGAACTCCGGCCGGACCCACCCCAAGGGCCAATTCTACCTAGCTATACTACAGCCCCAATAGACTATAAGATTAGGGTTCATTATTTAAACATTTTTAATAAATCATATTTTTTATTGAAATAAAATCCAAGAATAAACAAAAGTGTTATTGAAACAGCAAAAACCCCAATGTAAGAATTGGCTGAAACTGATTTAACTGCAGCTCCGGTAATTCCAAAAAGTTTTGATTGATTCAAATTCTTTTGGTTATTGGCTGCGTTTCCAGCTTTTTTATTCCAGATAAAAAAATTTTCATCGGAATTTTTATTATTAACAGCGCATGATTGTGACTGTTTGGGCAGGTTTGTCGGGATTCCGCATTTATTTGTGTCTTCGCATTTTCTTGTGAAAGCTCCGTTCACGCAGCCTGACCAGTCACCGCATTTCCA
>JBBSWR010000243.1:0-4470 GCA_038046185.1 Nanobdellota archaeon | reverse complement strand
GGCGAGAAAAATGGTTATAACAGGAGAATGATTGGTTACAATGTTGATGTAAGAAATAAAATAGATGATGAAACAAATAAAATGATGGGCAATAGCCTTATGCCCATTGACAGTTCCGCCAAGGAACAGGCAATAGACAAAATTCTAAGAGATTTCATAAGAACTAATTTGGATATATTGGCTGTTGACGAGTCAAATATGGAAAAAGTTAATTTTGAGTACGATAAGCTGGCAAATAAAGAAAGTTCCGGAAATTGGTATCTTCATTATCAGCAAACTTATCACGGGATACCTGTGTACAACAGTTTTGTCAATGTTATAACAGTTAATGACAAGATAGTCTCTGTAAGCTCTAATTTCTATCAGAATATCAATATTTCCGAAACGCCAATACTATCAAAAGAGCAGGCCTTGGATTTGGTTAAGCATGATTTGAACAATATTAATATTGAGCCAATCAACATCTCATTATTAATCTATACGGACGAATCTGAAATTCAACCAATTTACCATCTTTCATGGTATTTTTTGCTTGATGGCTGGAGATATTTCATTGATGCAAATGATGGAAGCATTTTATACAAAGAAACAACCATCAAGGATGCTGACTTAACAGGCGCAGTTAAAGGTATGGTTTACATTCCTAACAGTAACTCCCCCCAAACATTGGTTAATATCTCCTCTCTTAATGTAACCGTTAATAACAGCGGTAATAGGGTGCTTTACAATATAACTAATGGTCTAGGATTTTACAATATTTCAGGTATAAATGGAAATGCAACGTTAACTTCTTATCTGGAAGGTCCCTATGTAAAAGTTTTTAATGGAACAAGAAACTCAGCTAAACACACTTTTATAGCAAGCACAACCCAGTCAACTTTCACAAATGGCAGGAATTCTGAAAATCTGACATTCACTGTGAATGGAAATATTACAAGATTGTTAAACATCACCCAAAATACAAGAATCGCCAGCGCGCAGATTACTCTTAATGGATTTAACAGCACAATATACACTTCTGTAAATGCAACCGAAAATTCTGAAGAATTATATAACATTACCGGAGTTTCTGGCTCCGCATATGATTTTAGAATTAATGCCAGCAGGGCGAATTTCAGCTGCACAAATTATACATTTAGCATATTTAATTATGCCTCTGGCAGCTGGTGTAATTTCGCCCAAAATTTAGTTGTCCAGCAGTGCACGGGAAGCTTGGGTGCGACTTTTTTTGATTTAGCCAACACCTCTTGCAATCAATATTCTGATTATTTAAGTGACGGTAAGGTTCAGCTAAATTTAAGCGGAGTCCAAAATCTGGAGTATGTAAACCTGACATATTCATTGAAAAATTTGTCATCTCCAAAAAATCTAACCTTGTACATTAACGGCAGCCAGGCATATTTTAATTCCTCATTTAACAATGTGTCAGTAATTAACCTTGATGTTTCATTATTGCAGAATGTCCTGGACGCATGTTATGATAGTTCGGCCGGGAATTGCACAATAAATGTAACTTTCTCCAATTCAGTGGACGGCAACAATTCTATGCTGGAATATTCAAATTTAAGTATAATCTACATCGTGCCGGTACATGACTTTAATTGGAGCAGTATTGATTATTCTTTTGGCAACGAGCAAACCAATGCCTTTTATCACGTTAACTGGGTGCATGATTTTTTTACCAAAGGAACACCATTTGATGTAACTGGCATGAACTATCAAATTAAGGCAGTAACTGAAGCACTTGATGCATGCAATGCAAATTTTGATTCCAGCGATCAGTCGCTTAATTTTGGCAAGAATGAATACTGCGATAGCAATATTGTTCTTGACAGCAGCGTGATTTATCATGAATATACTCACGCTGTTGTTGATGTTATTTATTCAACATTCCCTTATTCAGGACAGACAGGAGCCATGAATGAAGGATTTGCTGATTTTTGGGCAGCTGCTATCAATAATGATTCAAAAATTGGTAAAAGCTCTTTTTCAAGCGGAGGGGGGGATTCAACTTGTTCCGACTGCCTGAGGAATTTGAACAACTCAATAAATATGCCCTCTTTATGGTCTGAAGTCCACGATGACAGCAGAAGTTTTTCGGGCGCATTGTGGGATACGCGATTATTGCTAAGTTCAAGCGAAGCTGAATCATTAATAATGCAGGCAATGAAAGCACAGCCACATTCATTTGCTGAAACTCTTGAAGATATCTTAATTTTTAATGATAACAATACCAATCTTGCTGACGGGACTCCAAATAGCAGCCTTATATGCCTGGCATTTTTCACAAATCACGGAATTCAATCTCCATTTTGTAATTCCTTTATTTCTGGTTATCAGCTTAATGATTCCATAACAAGCAAATTTTTTGATGCAGTTGCAGGCGGAAAAATAGTAAATGGTTCCGAATCTACTGATGGCGTTAAGGGCATGGACGATGATGATATAACAATCCCGATTGACATGGGATTCAATTTTAGTTTTTTCAATTCAAATTACAGCAGTATATACATTGGCTCTGATGGCATTGTATTTTTCGAGAATTATATTATTGATTATTTTAATGATTTTCCCACTGTATTGCCGATACCTGACACCTCTGCACCGAATAATTTTATTTCTGTTTATCGCCATGATTTAAATCCTAATGAAACTTCCAACAGCGGAGGCGGAGATGTTTATTATTGGAAAGATATAAAAAATAACAGATTTATTGTAGAATGGTTCCAGATAAGGCCCTTTGAGGAAATATATAATGAAACATTCGAGCTCATCTTGTATAAAGATGGAAGAATAATATTTCAGTACCTGAATATTACAAATAATACGGTTATTGATGTTACTATTGGACTTGAAAGCGCCGGTGGCAAATTTGGAATTACCTATATGAACGTAAGCACCACAGATGATATTGAACCATTCGGAATTTGCTTTTTGCCGATTGGCTCAAGCACAAATTGCATAAACGCACCTTCAATAATAAATTTGACTATCAATTCTAATAATTTTTATACTGTCAACGGACCAATTAATGGGACTTTCAATGTTTCAAACCCAGACGGAAATAAGATATCAAATGAAACAAGATGGTACAATAATTCAGTAGAGGCATTAAACTTTAGAAATACCACTATCATAAACTCCAGCAATCTAAAAGTAGGTCAAAACTGGACTTTCAGCACTAGGATTTTTGATGAGTTTAATTGGAGCGAGTGGGTTAATAGCTCTGCCATAATGATAACAAATAGGGCACCAGTCCTCAACGCAATTCCCAACATCACAGCCAGCGAATCAGATTTAGTTAATATCAACGCAACTGGAAACGTCACAGCGACTGATGCAGATGGTGACAATATTTTATTTACTTATTCCGCCCCGTTAAATTCGTCAGGCCAATGGCAGACAGGTTATAATGATGCGAGAAATTACACGATAACTGTAACAGCTAATGACAGCAACGGCGGAATCGCAACTCAAACTGTTTTAATCACCGTTTTGGATAAAGTTAATGGTGCAAACGATACAATAATAGGAAACTTAAGCGACATTGCAACGAATGTTCCAAATTTAAATTTAATAATAAGCAACGTAACTTTTAATTCAAGCTTGAATTTCACCGGAACAAATAAAATAAACTTTACAGAAAACAACAACACAATAATTGAATTTGATTATGATTTCTCCAATACTTCTAAATTTAATTTTGTTGGGGTAAGAATTAACAGCACATTACAGAACGGAAGCCAGTCAATAATAATCAGCGGAATTGATTTAACTTCACAGGGAAAAACAAAGACAATTTACATGAACCGGACAAATGAAACTTACAATTCAGTCTGCATAAAAGATGCTGAGATAAGCTCAATAGACCAAATGACTGTTGATTGCAGCGCGTCTGGCGAAACAAAGCTTTCCTGTGACGGCTCATCAACGGGGGGTTTTACATGCACTTTGCAAGACACGGTCTATAAAATAACTGGATTAAGCCATTCTGGGATAAGGCAGATTACTTACACTCCTTCAGGTGGTGGAAACAATGGAGGCAGTTCTAGCAGCAGCTCAGGCGGTGGAGGCGGTGGAGGAGGTGGAGGTGGCGGACAAGGTTACGTCTGCAACATGGATTGGCAATGTGGGGAATGGTCAGATTGCATCAATGGCTTTCAAACAAGGCAATGCAATTTTATAAAAGTTCCGCAGCATGTTCAAGATGCAGAATGTCCAGACGAAGCAAAAATCCCAGCTACAACAAAAACTTGTGAAGTGAAAAAAGAAATTTCAAATCTTGCAGCTTCAGTCAACGAATCCAAAAAATCATCAGGCATTGCATCACAAAGTTCAAACAACAAAATTAATTCAACCCAGCAGGCAAAAACAGGATTAGGGGCTATAACCGGAAGGTTTGCAACAATAATGAAGGGTACAGGGGTATGGATTGCAGTGACTTTTACAATAGCCGCGATAATCTTAGGA
>JBBSWR010000242.1:0-3319 GCA_038046185.1 Nanobdellota archaeon | reverse complement strand
AATTTGTTTTTATTTTTGCAATGATGATTGCTTTTCTTTATGCAATGATTGCCGAATTAATCGGACTGTCCCCCATAGTAGGCGCTTTTATTGCCGGTGTTTCGCTGGAAGGCGCAGTCATAATGAAAAGCAAGAGCTACAAGGAAGGCGCGGAATACCTCCACATAATTTTTGCATCAATATTTTTCATTTCCCTCGGAATACTTGCTGATTTTCACGCTATCACTTCCGGAGTTGTGTGGTTTTTGATTGTACTGACAATCGTTGCAGTGCTGACAAAATTAATTGGATGTTACATCCCTGCAAAGTTACAGGGAATGTCCCATAAAAATGCATTAATTGTGGGATTTGGAATGGCCCCCCGCGGAGAAGTTGCAATGATAGTTGCTTTGATAGGGCTGAACCAGAAAATTATCGGGCAGGAAATTTATGTTTCGTTGGTTATGATGAGCCTGTTGACAACAATAATAACTCCAATTGTCTTGAAGAATTGGATTTACCGAAGCGAAACGAAGTAAAGGATTTATTCAATTATTGTGCCTATTATTAAGATGGCTAAAATGCCTACTGTATTTAAAATATAAGACATGATTGAAAATATTCTTGTTGAAATTGATTTAACACTGGCGAGAAGCGTAACCCCCAGTTCATCTGGCAAGGGGGATGCAATAATAAATCCAGCTAATACCGGCAAAAAATATTTTTTAAAAATGCTTGGAGCACTATTATTTAAATTCACAACCAGTTTTTCTTTTGATAGCCTTTTAATCTCATCGGCAAACGAGACTCGTATAAACTTAAAGATAATTAAATCAGTTATTAATGATCCAAATCCTCCAATAAGGGCCGCTAAATAAATATTCTGGTGCTCCGCTAAAATCAAAAATACGGAAGTTGCCGGCGCTGCGGTAAAACCGTACGAAAACATAAGCCCTGCAATGAAAGCTCCAAAATAGCCGGTGGAAACTATAAACTGGTCAAATGGCAGGCTGTCTCTCCCGGAGAAGAGGAGATATGCAATCAGGAAAGTTATAAACAGCAGCAGAAATTTTGGATATCTGAATTTGGGAAGAAACTTGTGCATGATTTTTATAAGCAGTTAACTTATATTTATATTTAACTTATTCCCCGTTAAATCTTAACCGGCAGCACTACAACTGTAATCCCCTGATTGTATAATCTTCTCTGCACGGCAAACAAAGTGTAGTTATGCAGCAGCCTGTTGAAGAAAGATTCTTTGGGAAAAACAATCTGCCCTCCGAAAAATGTGGACTTAGGAAATCTTTTCAGAATTTTTGGAGTCATCTTTGAAACTTCATTAACGACATCTATTCCGATTGCAAAATAACCTTCTGCATAGTATCCCTGAGCCTGCATCATGTTTACGTATCTGTTAACTTCTCTTTTTGTCTGCATCTTCAGGTGCTCCAATTCCTTAGTTCCCTTGAAATTTCCTGCGTCTATAGCTCCAATCTCAACAAAAACAAAATTTTTGAATAAATGCTTGAAAGTGTGCGTTATATTTTTTAGCGTGTGTATCCCAATTCCGTTGAATCCCCTTACAAGAATAACTGCGGTCTTTGATTTTGGATTGAAAGTTGTTCTTTTTGTTTTTGGAACAATATCAGACAGCGACTCATGGCTGCTGAGAATTCTGGAATCAAGATTTTTTATAAGCCTGCTCGTAGAGTTATAATGTTTTTTTATCAGCAGAACCACTCCAATAAGCGCTCCGGTAATAAGCAGAGTTATCCATCCGCCCTCGTTGAACTTCAGGATAGTTACCGCCAAAAGTATGAATGCGCTGAGCACCAGGCCGAATCCGTTGATAAACAATTTTTTATACCTTCCCTTGGTCAGCGGGCTGGCCTTAAGCCAGTATTTTACCATGCCAAGCTGCGCCAGGACGAAAGTTATGAATACGTTTATACTGTAAAGAACAACCAGGAAGGTTATAGAGCCGCGGGTCAGGAGCATCATTATCAAAGCTGATATCCCCATCAGTATAACTCCATTTCTGATAATAAACCTGTCGCTTAAAGCTGCAAATCTTGTCGGCAGCCAGTGGTCAACTGCCATGTTTGCCAGAACTCTGGGGCCTCCAAAAAAGCCCGTCTGGGCGGCAATTGCAAGAAGCGCTGCTTCAGACAAAAGGGATATTAAAATAAGGAAATACCCATAGGTACCCCATTGCGCAGCTATTTTAGTGAATAGAACGGCGTTCAAAGTTTTTCCTGCCACAGGAGTTACGTGATAAAACAGGTAAGCCAGCATTAATCCAACTGCGGTAAACGCCAGCGAAACTGCCATATACCTCATTGTTCTTTTGGCAGTCTTGACCCTTGGCCTTCTAAGAATGGACATTCCGTTGCTCACAGCCTCAATTCCCGTATAAGTTCCTGCTCCCATGCTGTATGCGTGCAGTATCAGGAATAAAGCCCCCAGAAAACCCAGCTGGAGAAAAGTGCCCTGCGTTTCTGTGACTGTCGCAGCTGCCAACTGAGAATAGCTAATTGGGTGAACCAATAACGCGTAGGCTATAATAAAAGCGTGAGTCACCACAAATGTGACAAATATCGGCACGAGGGGGACTATTGATTCCTTGACCCCTCTCAGGTTTATAATCATTAGGAATACCAAAGCACCAACCGCAAACCATAGCTTTAGCGGCTGAAAGGCCAGCGGGAAAAAACTGAATATGGCGGCTGCTCCTGCAGCAATTGAAATAGTAATCGTAAGAACGTAGTCTATTATTAGCGCGCTTCCAGATATCATTCCAAAAACTGGTGACAGCAAGTTGCTTGCAACCACATATCCGCCTCCACCGCTTGGAAACTCTTCAATGATTTGCGAATAGCTTGCGCTTATCACAAAAATTGTTATTGCAGATGCCAGTGCTACAAAGATTCCCAAATATATATGCCCGTGCAGGGCTAAGAACGCCTCTTCGGGACCATATGAGGATGAAGACAAGGCATCTGCGCCTAATCCGACCCATGCAAAGAAGGCTATTAATGACAGCTTATGGAAAAGCCTATTATCGTGGGGGTTATGAGGGTGCCCCACAATGGCAGTCTTGACTTTATGCAAAAAGTGATGCTTGTGTATTTCATGTGAACTTTTTGAGTGCTTAACGGCCATAATCTTACCCCAGTTATTCTAAAATAGTTTAAGCATCGGAGTAATCAATATCAGCATTTAAGGGTTTGGGATTATAAGTGGAGGGAATTATTTTTGTATGTAATACAACAATTTCCCATTTATTAGTCAACGAACTAAATAATTGGACACATTCAAGCTAAAAAAATGTTCGTCAAGA
>JBBSWR010000241.1:0-2239 GCA_038046185.1 Nanobdellota archaeon | reverse complement strand
TTCTTAACGACAACAAGATGTCAATTTCTCCGAATGTCGGCGCGATTTCAAATTATCTGAATCAAATTGTACTCAAGCCCGGCTATTTCAAGCTGAGAAAAACAACAAAAGGTTTTCTGCAGAGAATTCCTGGCATCGGAGAAGGGGGGCTTAAAAAAGTCTTCAGGGCGCAGGAAAGGCTGAGAAACATAACCTCAGAGGGAATTTTCTTTGAGAGCCTTGGATTTCAATACTTTGGCCCGATTGATGGCCACAACATAGATGAGCTGATAATTGCCCTTCAGAACATAAAAGACCTGGAAGGCCCTGTCCTGCTCCACGTCAAGACTGAAAAAGGCAAAGGCTATCCATTTGCGGAAAAAGACATGGAAAAGTTTCACGGCATGTCAAAGTTTGATCCAATCAACGGCCAGAAATATGTCACAACAACCAACATAAGCTGGACTGACGCTTTTGCAAACGCTTTGATAAGGATTGCGGAAGAAAACGAAAAAATAATCGCTGTAACCGCTGCAATGAAATCAGGAACCGGCTTGAATAAATTCTGGGAGCATTTTCCGGAAAGAACTATTGATGTTGGAATTGCAGAACAGCACGGGGTTACTTTTGCGGCCGGATTGGCAATCTCGGGCATGAGGCCTGTCTGCGCAATTTATTCCACTTTTTTGCAGAGGGCTTATGACCAGATTATACATGATGTCTGCCTTCAGAATCTTCCGGTCATTTTTGCTTTGGACAGGGCAGGGCTGGTAGGGGATGACGGCCCAACGCACAACGGTCCTTTTGATATCGCTTACCTGAGGGCAGTTCCTAACATGACAATCATGGTGCCGAAGGACGAAAACGAATTGCAGCACATGCTTTACACTGCCACTTTTATTGATGGCCCATCCTCGGTAAGATTTCCAAGAGGCGCAGGAATTGGAATTTTGCTCGATTCAGAGTTCAAGAAAATTGAAATTGGAAAAGCAGAACTGCTAAAGGAAGGAAATGACATATTAATTTTAGGAGTCGGCCCGATTTTATACGACGCAATGCAGGCAGCTGATGAATTAAAAATAAAAGCAACAGTAATCAATGCAAGATTTGTCAAGCCCCTGGATAATGATTTAATTCTAAACTATTCTAAAAATTTTAAAAATATAATTACGCTTGAAGAAGGCACCATAAATGGGGGCTTTGGCTCTGCTGTTTTGGAATTATTGCAGGACAACGGAATAAAAGCGAGCGTCAAAAGGATAGGAATTCCTGATGAATTCATTGAGCACGGCAAGCAGGACATACAGAAAAAAATTGCCGGAATTGACAAAGAGAGCATTAAGCTGGCAATCAGTGAAATTTTAAGCAAAAAATAATATTAGAATTTAATAACTAAACTCTTTTGCTGCTCTTTTGCACAACAGATAAGTGCTATCCAGGGTGGGTGGAGGGCAAATGTTTTACTTTTAGTGCAATAATAAAAGTCCCTCCCTAAAAATTTTATTTTAAAAAATCAAAGTAAAAAATAAAACTAATTTAAAATTTAAAAAAATAAGCCAAATAAACCCAATAAAATGGCCCAAACCAATATCCAAAGAAGAAAATCCCGCAAGGTGAAAGTTGGAAATCTATTCATCGGAGGAGATGCGCCCATCCCAATCCAATCGATGACAACAACAGATACAACTGATGTAAAGAAAACTATATCTCAAATTCACGAATTGGAAGAAGTCGGATGCGATATAATAAGGGTTTCTGCTCCAACAATGGATGCGGCAAAAGCGTTAAAGGAAATAAAAGAAAATATTTCCATCCCTCTGGTTGTGGACATACATTTTGATTACAGGATTGCTTTAGAAGCGGTAAAATACGTTGACAAAGTAAGGATTAATCCCGGAAATATAGGGAATATTGACAAAGTCCAGCAGGTTGTAAAAGCATGCAAAGATTACAATGTTCCCATAAGAATTGGCGTCAATCTCGGCTCTTTGGAAAAGGACTTGTATGAAAAATATGGCTACGCTTCTGAGGCGATGGTTGAAAGCGCGATGCGCCACGTAAAAATTCTCGAGGATTTGGATTTCTACAACACAATTGTTTCATTAAAAGCATCAGATGTTACCAGAATGGTGCAGGCTTATAGATTATTTGCACAGAAAACAGATTATCCTCTGCATCTTGGCGTTACAGAAGCGGGCTCCAAACTGCCGGGCGCAATAAAATCCGCAATGGGCATGGGGATGCTGCTTTCAGAAGGCAT
>JBBSWR010000240.1:0-2963 GCA_038046185.1 Nanobdellota archaeon | reverse complement strand
CAGAAATACTAGGGATGAGCTTATATATAAATATGCCGAAGATTAAATACTATCACATTTTCGCAATCTTTATATACCATTAAAGAATACTGCCTATAACAGAGAGAGAAGAACGGAGTTACTAATTTTCTTCTCAGTTAATGAGATGGTTCACACGAAGCTAAAGCCTATTTTGCCAAGCTTAAGGGAAAAGAAGCGCTATCTTGTGTTCGAAGTCATTTCAAAGGAAAAAATCAGCGATGCTGATGCTGTTTCAGGCGCTATATTGCAGTCTTCACTGCAGTTTTTAGGGCAGCGCGGGACTGCAAAAGCAGGAATTGTCACCCTTAACAACAAGTGGGATGCTGAAAAGCAGCGCGGCATAATAAAAGTAAGCCACAAGCACGTTGATGATGTCAAGGCATCCTTGGTTTTTGCCAAAAAAATAGGCGGCAAAGACGCAATAATCCGAAGCTTAGGGGTTTCGGGAATACTAAAGAAAGCAGAGAACAATTATTTGAAGAAGTAAATCAAAATCGTGCTCAATAAAAGAAACACAGCAAGAAGGTGAAGCGGAATAAATTCCGCTAACTTCCTCATAAATTCGGAAGTGTGGGAACCATCAATTAACGGTTAAAAGCAAAAAACAATGTTCCCCTGATAAAAAATTTAAAAAAATATTAAAGAATTGAAATAAATCACAAAATTAAAAACTTAAAATCAAAATTATAAACAAATTCATGAGGTGAAATAAAATGCAACCAATGCAGCATCAGATGATGGGTTATGACAGGGCAATCACAATGTTCAGCCCCGACGGCAGGCTATTGCAGGTGGAATATGCAAAGAAAACCGTTAGGCAGGGCTCAACAGCAATCGGAATGGTATGTTCCGACGGAGTTCTGCTTGTTGCAGATAAAAGGATTGTTGACTCGCTCATGGTGCCGGAATCAGTGGAAAAAATCTGGCAGATTGACGAGAATATTGGAGCCGCAGCATCCGGAATTTTGAGCGATGCAAGAGTTTTGATTGACAGGGCGCAATTAAAAGCGCAGCAGAACAGAGTTACTTATGATTCTGAAATTGACACTTTGACAATTGTAAAAGACATCTGCGATTTAAAGCAGATATGCACGCAGAGCGGCGGCTTAAGGCCGTTTGGAGTATCCATACTTGTTGCAGGAATTGACGAATCAACTCCGAAATTATTCGAGACAGACCCAATTGGGATATATTTCCAATACAAGGCAACTGCAATCGGAGAAGGGGAAGTTGAAGTCGAGGAAATTTTGCATAACGAATACAAGTCCGAATTAACAATCGAAGATGGGTTAAAACTTTCATTAAAATCATTAAAAAAAGTTTTGGGGGAAAATTTCAACGTTGAGAGGATTGATGCAGCTTACATAACGATCGCAGAGAAAAAATTCAGGCGAGTTTCAAAATCAAGGATAGAAAAGCTATCATCTGACTTAAAGGAAGATAAAAAGCCTGCAAAGAAATAAGTGAATCAAATGGTTAACGTAGATAAAGCAGTCATTGCAAGGTTAAAAACTGAAGGAAATAATTTTGAGATTCTTGTCGACTGCGCAAACGCGCTTGCTATTAAAGAAGGCAAAAGCGTGGACATGCATGATGTTCTCGCAGCTATGCAGATATTCTCTGATGCCCATAAGGGATTAGTTGCTTCAGGGAATGCAATGAAGCAGATTTTCGGAACAAATGATGTCGGCGAGATTGCCAGTCAGATTATACACAAAGGAGAGATTCAATTAACGCAGGAATACAGGGAAAATTTACGGGAAGAAAAAAGAAAACAGATAATTGCAATAATTCATCGCAATGGAGTTGACCCAAAAACGCATATGCCCCATCCTCCGCAGAGGATTGAGAATGCTTTTGTCGAGGCGAAATTTCATGTTGATGAATTCAAGCCCGTGCAGCAGCAGGTTCAGGATGCGCTTAAGGTTTTAAGGCCGATTCTTCCAATAAAGTTTGAAGTCAAGGAAATTGCAATTAAAATCACCCCGGAGTTTGCGCCAAAGTGCTACTCAATCATCAAAATGTTCAGCACGATTTTAAGGGAGGAATGGCAGACAAACGGGAACTGGGTTGCTGTCGTCGAGATTCCCGGCGGGATGGAAAGCGATTTGTATGATAAATTAAATAAAATCTGCCACGGAAATCTTGAGATTAAAGTTTTGAAGGTAAAATAAAATGGCATTGAATGGTTTAGTACAAAAGTTAGCCGAAATTGCGAGGACGAATGGTTTTCAGGTTCCTCGTGAGCCGGTAGAAAAGAGAATCGAAGAAGCTGAAAGGGCTTTTTCATTGGGGAGAGCCTATTTAGAAAAATCTGGAAAATTGGGAAGGTTTGCGATTGATGCAATGGAAACAGCTATCGAAGTTTTTTTCAGATGCGGGGATCATGAGCAAGTTAGAAGTTATACAATAATGTACAACGACATGCTTGCTGTGCAACATTCATAAAAAATAAATTTAATACAAAATAAAACACAATAAAAAAATGAACCTAAACCAAAAAGAAATCGGAAAAAGATTTGAAAGTTTCCAGCAGAAAATAGGAATTGCGGAAATAATTGAGTCCAAGAGCCTGTTGAGCATGATTAAGATTGCAGACGATGAAAGGCTGCCGCTTGCCCACGAGAAAATTCTTTTTGCGACGATTGCGCCCGAAATGAAGGTGCTTTCAATGCTGGGCCATTTTGAATCAGTATCATCTGAAAAACAAAATAAAATACAGGAAAAAACACAGTTCCAAAAAATGATGGACTTGTAAATCAGATTTAAAAATATGGAGTGATAAAAAATGTCAGAAATAAAAGTTAGAGATAAGGAAATATCAGTTCCTGGGGAAGTGCTTGCAGTCGGAATGGACGTGCTGCCGGGCGCGGGAACCTACAGGGATGGGGAAAAAATAGTTGCAAACAGGCTTGGGCTTGTGATGATGGACGGAAGGACAA
>JBBSWR010000239.1:0-6913 GCA_038046185.1 Nanobdellota archaeon | reverse complement strand
AAGAACATCCTGGGATTTTTCAAGCAGCTCTTCCAGCCCAAATTCTCCTGTGTAGCCCAAATCCCTGATTGCGATTATTTTTTTCTTCACTTCGTTGGTTATGTAGCCGCCCTCAACCAAATCGTACTTTGTAGGGCCAGGGCCGCCGACAATTATTCCTTTCAATCCAGGCATGCTTAGGAAAGCTTCTTTCATATATTCAGCAACTTTCTTGTAATGGTCCTTTGCAGCGCCCTCGATTATACGGCTGAATCGCATAGCTGAATTATGAACTATTAGTCCATTTGCTATAAAATTCCGGTTTTTGACAGAAATGTCAACCATTTCAACATTCTTTTGCAATACTTCAATCTTATGTATTTTGACTGGCAAGAGAGCGCTGGCGTAGATTTTATTCAATTTTGATTTTAATTCTTCATCCTTAACTTTTGATAAGAACTTATTGTAAAAAACATGTTTACTCATCATTCTTTTGTTGTTAAAAAATGCAGATGCTCCAAACTCCCTTAAGCTATAACCGGCTTGCTTTAACAGAATTGCAATCGTGCTCCCAGAAGCTAGAATTTGACGAAATTTGCAGTTACCAGTTTTATTTTCAATCAATTTTTCCAGCTTAACTGATTTTTTCGCAGAAGAAAATCCAATAAACTTCTGGAATTGCTTTAGAGATAGCTTATCATTTATTTCTAATGTATATCTGTGATTTTTGCTGTATTTATTGCGGCTATTATCATAGTCAATTATTGATGATAAAATTTCAAACCTTAGCAATAGCATTTGCATTTGCTGGATTAGCTTTTTATTGTTCATTCCGATTGCTAATCTGCTTGAGACATAACCTTCTGCATCAAATAAACCCCTCAAAAAACTAGAGACTACCTGATTTGGAGATTTTTGAATTTTTTCCGGAATAATTGTATCTAGAGCTTTCTTAATTTCAGGAAACTCATTTAGAATTAATCTAACTAGTGGCCTCGATGTAAATCTTAATTGATGATAATTTTTACTTTGCCTAAACCTATAACTGCTTATCATGCCAAAAAATGAGTCAAACTTTTTTTGGTAATGGGATGAAACTTGTTTGTCTTGCTCAAAGAAGGTAATTCTATCCGTCTCAAGGCAGCCATCGCCTATTAAATAACCGAGAAATTGAGCAAAATCTACATTCAAAGTCAATGGTAGTCTTATGTTTGTATTCTGATGATTAAATTCTTTAGTATATTTATCTAAGAATTCTCCAAGATTTATATCTAATTTATCACATAACCTTTTCAATACGTCCCTTTCTATGTGCAGTTTGCCAATTTCATATGAAGAAATTGTTGTCTGGGTTATATTAATCTCTTTAGCTAACTGCTTTTGCAATAGCCCTTTTTCTAAACGTTTTCCAACTAAGAGCTTCTGGCCTTCTTTGGTGATAATAAACGAATTATAGTATTTTTTAGAATCAATGCTTCGTACTTCTCCTTTAACTTCTATCTTTTCTGGCATAATTAAATAATCTCCAACTTTTAGTTCCTCAGCGGCTTTTTCGATAATTTTATCATTTGAAGAAACAAAAAATACGTGGTCTTTTGATGATTGCACTTCTAATCTTGGGTATTTTGTAATAATTTTGAAAATTTGATCTTTTTTTGAATCCCATTTACCTGTTATGGCTGAATCGTGCATAGATAAATCTTCCATAAAAACGCTTTTTACATGCATTGGATTATGAGAATCTTCAATGGGAATAACTAAACCATCTGACGTCTGTATAATGGTATCTTTTACAAGGCATTGTCCCCCTGCCTTAAATTTTCCAGGAACTTCTGAATGCGTCTTGACAAGAGGAATGATGCTTTTTCCTTTCAGCAAAGCTATATTCGCATCACGCCTGTCCATCACAACCAATCCATAAACTTCCTTTACATCGAGCATGTCCCTCAGAATATCCAAAACAAATTCCTTGTCGCACCGGTAAATTCTGGTCTTCAGCGGAATCGGAGGCTCAATGCTCCAGACTTTGAAATTGTGCTGACCTTCACGCTCAGCGACATTGCCGGAGAAAACGCACAAGCCATTTGGCGGAGTTCTTTTGAATAATTTCAGGTGCTGAATCATTCTTTCCAAAGCGTCTGTAACATTTTTTCTTGTCGCTGAAGATTTGATGTTGGATGCAGTCCCCTGCTCCTGCGCAAGATGGTTTATTATCTTGTTCAGGTCATAATCCTGGGGAACGTAGACACTAACTAATTCAGTGTGCCTTCCTTTAAAATTTTCAAGTTCCTTTACGAATTTCTTTAAGTGAAATCTCTGCGCTTCTGTTAGTGACATAGTAGTATAGAAACATACCTTCTTTATAAATATTTACGGCTATTGCTGCTTTGGCTTTTTTATTGATGTAAAAGTCCAGTGGAATACCCTTAACAGCCATTCAACAACAATTATGAAAAGGAGGTATTTTGCAACTTTTGGCAATTGCAGAAGTATACTGTTAAATGAAGATACGAATGTGTCAGGAGTTACTGCTTTTGGGTCCATAAGGAAAATTGCTATCAGAGTTAATGGCAGCAGCTTTGCCATATCCTCTGCTAATTTCTCGCTTATATAAGCGCCCATCCTCGTGGCTGCCACTACAATTATGCCAAGAAACAGGATTTCTTCTATTGTTCTTGATTTTGATAGGGCAAACAGGAGGAATGAAAATATCAGGAACCAAATGAAAGAATAAACCGGAAAGATAAGCAAATATTTTAGGAAATAGATTGCCTTATCAAAGAAGTTTACGAATTTTGTCTTTAGTTTTAATTTTGGAATCTCGAATAAATCCCTTCTTGCGAGCTGCTTATAGTAGATGTACCATGCAAGCCAACTTGCAAGGAAGAGCACAAGAGTTGAGGCAAGAAGATTGAGATATTGCTTATCCCATACAAACTCCTTAATAATAACCCAAAGGCCGATTAATGCCATATAAACTCAGTTTAACAAATAATATTTAAGAATTGTCATTTTACTGCCTTCAAACCGTAATGAACTTTTTCTATTGACTTGAATCCGGCTTGCTTTAACCTTTTGCTTACGTTTCCGATTAAATTAACATGCCTGAACTTGCTTCCCGGGCTTCCGGTATAATGATATAATTTTCCGTTATTCTTTAAAACCCTAAATATTTGCTTGTAGAATTCCAATGAGTATAATTCTGTCGCTAAAGTCAATCTGGGAGGGTCATGGATGACAACATCAAACATTTGGCTCTTGAAAATTTTGATTTCGTCAAAAACGCTTGTTTTTAACACGCTTATTTTTTTATTATTGAATAATTCCTGCGACCATGGATTGTATTTTGCAATTTCCAGAACATTTTCATCCCTTTCGCACGTCATTACAAACTCTGCCAGCTTTGATGATGCTATTGCCGTGTACCCAAGGCCCATGCAAGTGTCCAAGACAATCCCGTGAATCGGAGCTATGGATTCAATCTTTCTTTTTGTGTCTTCCATAGGGGCCATGTCTTTTGTTGCATGCATCCTGATGCCGGAAATTTCAATTGTCGGAGCATCCTTTGTCGGGACTAATTTGTAGAATTTGTTTGTTTTATCTGAGAATAATTGTATTTTTATTAAAGAATTATCCCTGATTAAGAAACAGACGTTATCATCTTTTATCGGCTTTTTTAATTGGGATTCATTTAATTTTTGATTATCGGGGAAAATGAATTCATTATTTTGGATTTTGACTTTTGACAATGTTTTGTATAAGTCCAGTGAAACTTCCGTTTCTTTCAGCCCTTTTTTGCTGGCTTCCAGAAGCTGTTTTGCTTGGATGTGGGTTAGTATCATTATTCTTAATTAATCCGTTCTATTTATATATATTTTTAAGATTGTTACCCAATTTTATAAATTATCGCGAAGTAAAGTAAATGCTCGAGAGACTGAAAAGTTGGGGTCAGTAGTTTTTATTTCTTTTTTAAAATAGATAATTTTAACTTTTTAAGAAATCAATCACATCACTATAAGTTTCTGGTACTATTGATGGTGAGATTAAGTAACCGTGATAAGTATCTATTCCACTTATACATCCATCTCTTTTGATAACTTTGTTAGTTGCACCTTCCAGCCTAACACTATTTACTCTTATAACTTCGTCATATTCTGCATCTGTTTTAGAACTTTTTCCACAAAATCCAGCAACGGTCATTACTTTAATTGCAGGTGGAACCTCAATTTGATTTAACTGTGAGAGGAATGTGCTATCATGTTGCATGTCATTGCATTCATCACCCCGGTGGGAAATGGAACAACCCCAATTCCATCCATCTAAATCCCAAATCCCATGATTTGGCGTTCCTATTGTAATCAATTTGTCAACTTTACTTTCTCCTCCATAATTTTCTATATATGCCCTGGCAACAAGTCCACCCATTGAATGGGCTATTATGATAACTTTCTTTTTTCCAGTATGGTGCAAAACAATATCAACAACCTTTCCCAATCTTTCCCCATATTCATTAATAGAACGTGATGTTTCACTTGATTGAATAAAAGTTCCTGATGAATCTAATTTGCCTATATAGTAGGTTGTCCTTACGGAAATTGGCTTATCCAACCTCCCCCATTCACCATAATTAAATGCAGTTAGTTCACTATTTGGTAGAATAATTCCTCTATTATAATAAAATCCATCAGTCGTTAATTTATTTTGAAATTCTATAAATGCATTAATAGAAAAAGTAGACACTTCTTCTGTTTGCATGCTATGACCATGGACAAAAATGATTGGATAATTAGTATCTGGGTTGATTGAATCACCCTTGAAAGAAGCTTGTTCGCAATCATTAGGACAAGAAGCAAAAGATTCTCCAATATTACAAATACCATCTCCACAGAGTATAGCTTCACAGGATTTTGTTTCTCTATTACATTTTTCGTTAGGTTTGCATCTACAATCATTTGGAGAAGTTACACAATTCTCTCCTTTTTGAAATTCACATACCCCATTTTCGCATTGAGAAATTGAACAGTCCTTGTAGCAACCAAGCGCACATTCGCCTGTGTTACATACATCATCCCCGCAATAAGCAAATGCTTTACATTTTCCACAATCTTTTGAACATGAATCGCAACTTTCTTTATCTTGGCAATATCCATCTCCACACCATTCACAATCATCATAACAATAACCTATTTCTTCATTTTGACAAGTGCCATCACCACACCAAACACAGTCCTTTTTACAAATATATAACTCATCTGGATTGCATTTGTTATTACCACAAAATTCTATTCCCACCAAAAGCATAGTTCCTCTTTTGACAGATCCAAAAATATTTTTGGCATCAGTGGGTTGAAAAAATGCAATTGCTTCTGTCCCAAGTAAAAGAATTATTACTGCTACTAAACTCCAAATGATATAAACCTTGGTGGTGGGTTTTCTTATAAGTTTAGCACCGCATGCTGAACAGAACTTTCCTTTTGAATTATTTTTACCGCATTTCTTACAGTATACCATCTTACTCTATTTTATGACCGCAGTGAAGGCAAAATTTAGAATCTCCGTCAATCTTCTTATTGCATTTTTCACATCGTATAACTTTAGGCTCGTCATGTTCTTTTTTCTCGATGTGGTGTTTCTTCCCATCTTTTTTATTAGATTTCACTTTTTTATAGATAAGAAAACTAACCGCAGTCAAAAATACAATTAATGCTATAACTGCCAAGATAATTGTTGTTAAATTATAATCTTTACCAAATAAACTAACCGTTTTTTGTTCCTTTTTTATAGGATTTGAATTTCCTATTTGTTGACTAGAAGTTTGAGTTGTTTGTTTAGTCTGAACATCTTTGGTTTGAGTATTTCTTTGAAGTTCTTCGTCCTTTGTTGGTTTTTTGCATACTCCACAGTCTACATCGCAAGATGAACAACTCTCACTACTTTCGCAAGTGCCATCTCCACACCATTGACAATCCGCTTTACATATTCCTTGCTCGCTTGCTTCACAAACTCCATTTCCACAAAAAGTCTCACACACGCCAGTATTACTACATCTTTGGTTAGTCCCACATGCACAGTCAGAACCTGAATTTTTACATGTCTCGCCAACGTTATTATCGCAATAATTGTCTCCAACTCTGTAAGGGAGAGCATTACATATATTATGGACACAATACTTTCCTTCACATTCACTTCCCAAAATACATGATGTTCCATCACATTTTCCAACATCGTCAGGACAATTGTTGCAGTTTTCGTATTGTTTCTCAACAATTTTATTTCCGCAGTAAGATTGGCAACCTTTCTCGTCAAGGTCGTTTCTATCACCATTAGGCCTACATTCTTTTGGAGGATGAGGGCATGAACAAGCATCGTCTTTTAGAAATGTACCATAATCCTCACATTTTTCTTTTGAAGTGGTGCATGTTCCATCTCCCGGATAGAAAAATGAAAGAATGATAGGGTACGAATGGCTTGGATTACCACCCCCCACACAGTTCCATTTTGTCTTACAAGAAACTATTAAATTTGTTGAAAGTGGTCCAGAACCCTCGCCAGTTATAGAAAAAGGAAATTCTTGAGTAATACCTGCAGATAATTCCGTTGCAGAGCCAGTCCCACTATCTGAAACAACGCCAGCATAAGAACCCGGTTGCACAGACACGGAACAATCAATTAAATTACAAAAATTATTTGGATCTGCCTGAATTATACCTTTATAAGAAACTGAATCTCCACGATAAGGTGTTCCAGAACTTTGTTTTGTAACGGAAGTAATTGTAAATTCCGAAGCATAAACTCCATTCGAGAGGAGAATTCCTATGAGTAGAATAATAATTAATTTTACCCCCATTTTAAATGTGTAATAAACCAACTTCTATTTAAATCTTATAGCTAATCTCTTAAATAATGGAACATTCTTGGCATGGCTTTAGAATTA
>JBBSWR010000238.1:0-2475 GCA_038046185.1 Nanobdellota archaeon | reverse complement strand
GATTTAAGCAAACCGCCGGGGAAGTGCAGGTAATGTGCCCGGTTATGTTCCATAATTATTTCACAACTGCAAGAAAACCTGATGACAAATCAGATTGGCTTAATCAAAAGGCCCAAAGGTCACTGTTAGATAAAGTTAGAGTCGAAGCCAAGGATATCACATTTGGCTCTGCATTCTTCGGAAGCAGCCCGGAAAGTGATAACGAACTGTCTAAAGTTTACAGAAACTATTACGCAAGATCTATAATAAATTTAGGAAGACAGGTAGTAAATATCGATGATGTAGTGGCAGAATCGGACAGATTTCAAAAATTATTTAGTGAAATAAAAATTATTTACAGTGAAGCCAAACAAAGAATTGATCCGCTCCATCTTAGGAGAGTTACCAGAACAATAGATGCAATCTTAGCAAGCTACATCCAGAGCAAAGGAATGGGAGCGGTATACGATAGAGAAGGAATCAATATATTTAACGAGGCACTGAAAGATGCTGTACTTGAGCTTGATGCCGATTTCGCATATTTCAGAGAGCCAAAAGGAATAGGCCGCGTGCTTCACGAAAGGCATATAGAAATGCTTTTTGCCGCCTACACAAGGCTTGCAGGATCTTTTGATAACTATAAAACCACAAAATCTGATAGGGAGAGAAAAAACATTGTAAGAGAGGTAGTTGCTTCACTATTTGTTGGAAAATTAGTTAAATCATACAATGATGCATATGGAAGGCCACTGCCTTCATTTATACAGTCAGGCTACAGTGCAAGAATCGATAAATTCGGTGCAGACAGGCGCTGGAAGCCTATAAAGCTGGGAAAAATAGGGATAGCGTATGTGCCTCCAAAACTTCTTGAGGGGAGTAGGATACAAGATGCAATAAAAGAAGGGCTTAACTTTAATCCCACTTTGACACCATTTAGGAAATTTGATGTAAGAACTCTTGGCGAGATAACCAAAATTTACGACCGGGCAGAGTACGGCAGGGGCTAGCAATGGACCTGAAAATGCGCAAAGATCTGGAAGCAATCGTAGAATTTTATAGAGATAATGCACCCGCAGAACAGCCTCCAAGTATGGGGAACTGCATTTGGAAGCCAACTATTCCTGAAATGCTGTGGGATGAAATTGTGTATTTTGACGCGTGGCATGCAATTGAGAAAAAACCCCATGAAGGCAGAGTTTTGGTTGCCGGCTCCGGCGACGGCAGGAGAGCAGCTTACCTTAACATATTAGGCTATCATGTCACGGGAGTTGAACTTAATCCCGAGCTGGTCAGGCGGTCACAGGCTCTTTTCAGTGAACTGGAAAAAATAAAATTAGTTGACACTTCAAGATTAACTGTTCTCGATGGAGATTTTTTGAATGATGATGTGTATAAAAAATCCGGACTGAGCTTTGCAGATTTTAACAAAATCTTTGCATACCTTATTCCCGGCAATTTCGCGAGCCTTGCAAGAAAGGCTGAATCTCTTTCGAAGCCTGGGACTGAAGTTTATTGCCTATGGCGCCCGACAGACTGGGCACAGCCAGAAACAAGCCTTGAGCTGGTAAAAAGAAAACAGATGCCAGAAGTGTTTCCGTATCATGATTTTGTCAGATACAGAAAAAACTAGGAAGCGCTGATTCTTCTCGTCTTGCTGACATAATTTAAAATTCTTTTGCTTGAATATTTTCCCGTGCCAAGAAAATCATTGCCATGCTTTAAGATTACAAATCCCCTGCAGTCTTTACATTCTTTCTCAATATCTTCGCCTTTAAACCATCTTTTTGTTTCCTCTTCATTCAGCTCGACAATATTTTTTTCTGCCTTTGACCCAATAATCTGCGAGCCTTCAATGCTCAGCCTTATCCCCAAGCTGTCAAATTCGCAGAAATACATTCCGACAGAATTCAATCTTAACTTTGAAATGTCAACTGCTGAAATATCCTTGCTTATTACGAATATCCTGTTTTTCTGGTTTCTTAAAAAGCCGTAATCCAATTTAACTTTTGCGCCCCACTGCTTTTCTATCAATCCGTAAATTTCCTTTATTTCCTTGCTGTTCAAAATCTTTAGGTCCTGCATTTTATTGAAAATTTTATTTTTGTTCGATGTTTTAATTTTATTTGAAATATTTTTGAATATTGTTTATTAAAATTTTTATCAGGGGAACATAGATTCTTGCTCTTAACCGACTGCTGATAGTTCCCATGCCTTATTTCTGTGCTTCTTTTATTGAGCAACAGTCGCACTTGATTGTTATACTTTAACGGGTGGGTGGAGGGCAACTATTTTACTTTTAGTGCAATAATCAAAGTCCCTCCCTGAATATTTTCATTCTTAATCTGATCAAACAAAAAATATTAATTCACTTCAACAAACTAATTAAATAATCCTTCTTCATCTTAAACCCTTTTCTTTTCGCCAATTTCTCTATTCCGTTGACAAAATTGCTTCCGTACTGCGCAGCCTGCTTCTTGCGCCATGCAAACTCTTTCT
>JBBSWR010000237.1:0-2189 GCA_038046185.1 Nanobdellota archaeon | reverse complement strand
ATGTTAAGCGAAACTGCGTAATTGATTTTTGTGCCGAAAGCCGAAAATCATTATTTGGCAGTTTTGCGTATTCCTTTTTTCAAACTTTAGAAGAAGATTTGATTTATATACTTTAGGCAGAGATGTCCAGTGCTTTTTTGTCCAGTGGTCGGGGGCGCTTTCTTAATTCCAACAAACTTTATAAATAAACTTAATTTTCAAAGTGTATCCTGGGCCCGTAGCTCAGTCTGGTAGCCGCCAGTCGCAGATTGGCTCGCTGGACAATTAGAGCGCACGACTGATAATTCAGTCCGACATCGTGAGGTCATGAGTTCAAATCTCACCGGGCCCATTTATTTTAATAAGTTTATCCGTGCTGGATTAATTTTTTTCAAATGCTTCTTTTCCATACCTATTTAACCAGAAAGCCGCTTCTGCATGAAATTCGCAATAAAAAATCAAAAAAATATTTTAACTACCAAAAAGTTTAAATACAGGTTATTATTCTTAAATAGCAACACTTTAATGATACTCAAAAAATATAGATTAGGAGGGGTGTAAATGGCTTTCAAAACAAAATCATTGATTGTATTTTTGGTGATATCTGCGTTCTTGTTAAGCGGCTGCGAAGTTTATCAGACTCTTTACGGCAATTCAGCAACAGCGCCTACAGGCCAGGTTGTATCACCTTCAGAAAATGAAAGCACGGAAATTGTAGTTTCCGAAGAGACTCAGCCTACAGAAGAGGTACAAACAACCGAAGAAACGCCTGAAGTTGTTGCAGTTAAATCCGACGAAAAGCCGTTTGTTGTCGTGGTGCAGGAAACTGACTTAGTGAATCTTGTTCCAAAAGCGGAAGACCCTGACAAGAATACAGTCTTAACTTACACTTTTACATCTCCAATAAGCGACAATGGAGACTGGCAGACCAATTATGGGGATAATGGAGAATACACAATTACGGTTACTGTTTCGGACGGAGAGTTAGCAACGAGCAGGGATGTACTATTAATTGTAAACAAAAAGGAAGAATCTCCTACAATAGACAAATCCACCCCGCTTGAGAGTTCTTTGACCATAGATGAAACTCAATCAATAGATTTTACAGTCACTGCAAGCGACTTGAACAAGGATCCTTTGACATACAAATGGAAGCTTGACGGAAATGAAGTTGGAGACGCAGATGCATGGACTTACCAGACGGATTACGACAGCGCAGGCACCCACACTGTAAAGGTAGATGTGTCAGACGGATTGTCAGAAGCAAGCAAAATCTGGTCGGTGAATGTAAGAAATGTCAACAGGCCGCCAACATTTGAAAAAATTAATGACATCGAAGCAAGGGAGACAGATAAGATAGTTATTACTGCTCTGGCAACCGATGCTGACAAAGATCCTGTTACGTATTCCATAAGCGACAGCAGATTCAAGCAGGATGGAAATATATTCACATGGGAGACAGATTACGACAGCGCTGGAACTTACGAAGTTACTGTGACTGCAGACGACGGCACCGACAAAGTGTCCCAGACATTCAAAGTGAATGTGGCAAACGTCAACAGGCCGCCGGTAATCGTTGATGTCCAGCAGAAATAAATTTATTTATTTTATTTTTTTATTTTCACAAGTAAATGGGGGTAGATGGGGGAATAGATGAACAGGAAGTTTATATTATTGTTAATTATATTTTTATTTCTGCCTATTGTGTACTCTATTACTACTTTTGTTGTTCAGGAGACTGACAAGCTTAGTTTGCGCACAGACGCTACAGACCCCGACAGTGATAAGTTAACTTATTACTATGTTTCCCCGCTAAACGAAAAAGGCGAGTGGCAGACAACTTATGGGGATGCCGGAACATATTCTTCAACGATAACTGTCTCTGACGGCCAGGCAAATGCAACTGAAGACATTAAAATTATTGTTAACAAAAAAGAAGTTGCCCCCACAATCGATTACGCCTCGCCTAACGACCCCGTCACAATAAATGAGTCAGAGTCTGTAAATTTTGAGGTGCAGGCAAGCGATTTGAATAAAGACCCGTTGACTTATATATGGTATCTTGACAATAAAAGGGCAGGCTCGGGACAATATTTTACTTACAGCACAAGTTATAATGATGCAGGCATCCATCACGTTTTGATTATAGTGTCCGACGGAACTTTGGACGCAACAAAAGAATGGACAGTCAATGTTCTTGATTTTGATGT
>JBBSWR010000236.1:0-4150 GCA_038046185.1 Nanobdellota archaeon | reverse complement strand
AGAATAAGTAAAAAATTTAACTTTGCTGCTTTGGCTCATAGACTTTCCTGAATACCATCTGGGCGCCTATTCCAAGAGAAACTCCCATTATTTCCAAAGCAAAGAATACCATTGTGCTGAACGGCAGGTTCGAAACGTAGCCGTTAAAAGAATTTGTGTCAGAAACTACCTGAGCTGTGGGAAACACGCTTGCCGGCGTTCCATTGTCGCCATAGATTGGCAGCATTATATAAATCAGCAGTGCCACGACAGCCCCTAGAAAAGCTCCTTCTTTCATAATTAATTCTTGGAATAAGTAGAATATAAAGGTTGCGGTTTTTAAATTTTAATTGAATTATAGCGCCGACTCAGGCGGTGCGACGGTTTTGCAAAGCAAAACCTGCTCGCCACTCCGTAGGAGCCGTCCCTCGGCTCGCCGCAACGCCACATCGGCGCTGACGAAGCGGGGGACGTCCCTTACGGGGTGCTGAGTAGGGCATTTGAGTAAAACGAAAATGCCCGTCAGCTGCCGACTTGGTGGCGTGCTATTTCAACAACTTCCGGACTTATTTTCAACCACTGGACATCTTCACATAAGATTTATAAAACCCGATTTCATCTAGAATCTCATGAAAATCTCAGTTACTCTGCTGTCAAGCTACCTGTACTGCTCCAGAAAGCTGTTTCTTGAGAAAGTTTTGATGCAGGCAGAGCCTCCAAAAGAATCATTGGTGATGGGGAGCATAAGGCACGAGACTTATGACAAGATAAACAAGAATGAAGAGCCTATTGTTGCTTCAATAACGAAAAAGATGGATTTTGCGGAAATGCAGCAATTGTACATGCAAAATCATCTGAAATTCCTAAGAAGAAGCATTGCAGACAATAGAGACAGGCTAAAAAGTGTCAATCTCAACATGCTTGACGCATATAGAAAATCATTTCCGTTCATAATGGAAGAGTCAGTTACAAGATCAGCAAATGTTTTTGATTTTATACTAAAAAATAATGTTTTTGGAGAGGAATTGTGGCAGAGATTAACGCCAAAAATTTTGTCAGAGCTGAGAGTTGAGTCAGAGGAACTAAAATTAAAGGGGATCATTGACCAGGTGCATGTTTATGAGCAGGATTACGTGCCGTTTGAGCTGAAAACCGGAAGAACTCCGGCAGATGGCGTTTGGCCCTCGCACCGCATCCAGATTGCAGCTTACGCCATGCTTTTGCAGGAGAAGTTCAACAAGCCGATAAAGGAAGGGTTTGTTTTTTACCTTGACACAAAAGAAAAAAGGCACATTGCAATAAACCCGTTCATGAAAGACGAGGTAAAGCAAGTAGTAAATGAAGTAATCGGCTTGTTGGAGAGCAAAAATATCCCGGATTTCTGCAATAATGAAAACAAATGCATGAAATGCGGCTTAAAGCAGACATGCTATAGTGAAGAAGAAGTCAATAACCTTCTAAAAATTAAGATTCCAAGTTAAAATCCAAAAAGTTTATATATAACTTGCCCAACAATATTTTGTATTAACTACTCAATAAGGAAAACCAAAAACGAGGTTGCAAAATGCCAGAAGATGATAAGAAATTCTCAAAACAGCTGATTGGAAAGACTGTCGTTTCAAAGACCGGGAAAAGGTTTGGAGAAGTGGGAGATATTATATTTGAAACGCGCTCAGGCGAGTTAATACATATGGTCCTTCATAGTCCTACATCTTACACAGAGAAATTGGAGCTGGAGAAAGACAAGGAAGGGCACATTCTGATACCTTTCAGCGCAGTTATCGCAATCGGCGACTTCATGGTTGTTGCTGAAGAGGATATTATTTAGATTATTCTTAAAGTTTCTAGTATTTTTATCCCGAAATAAGAATAGCAGTTCTCCACAATAACTTTTTAAACCGCTAGGCATTCTCAAGTATTGAAAATGAAGATAGAGAATGCTCTGTGGACCGAAAAGTACAGACCTAGTGATTTCTCTGACATTAAAGGGCAGAAGGATATAGTTAAAAGGGTAAAAGCTTTTGTTGAGCAGCACAATCTGCCTCATCTGATGTTTGCAGGGCCTGCCGGTGTTGGAAAAACAAGCTTGGCTTTAGTTATAGCAAAAAAACTGTTCAAAGACCTGTGGCACCAGAATTTTCTCGAACTGAATGCATCAGATGAAAGGGGCATTGATATTATAAGAAATAAAGTGAAAGATTTTGCAAGGACGCGAGCTATCGGGGATGTGCCTTTCAAAATAATTTATCTTGATGAATGTGACGCTTTGACAAGAGAGGCGCAGCAGGCATTAAGGAGAACTATGGAAAATTACACACAGACCTGCAGGTTTGTTTTGTCCGCAAATTATTCTTCAAAAATAATTGATCCCATTCAGAGCAGGTGCGTTGTTTTCAGGTTCAAGCAGCTTGACAAAAAAGAGATTTTTGAGATTATAGACAACATTGCCAAAGAAGAAAAATTAAAGATTGATGACAAGGCCAAAGAAGCGCTCTATGAGATTTCTGAAGGCGACTGCAGGAAGCTTGAAAATATTCTGCAAAGCGCGGGCGCAATTGAAAATCACATCACGGAAGATTTGGTGCATTCAATGGCTTCGATAGCAAAGCCGAAAGAGATAAAGGAAGTTCTGGAACTGGCGCTGAAAAACAAATTTATTGACGCAAGGAACAAATTATTGGATTTGATGCTTACTTATGGGTTAGCTGGCTCTGATGTAATAAAACAAATACAGAAAGAAATTATTGATTTGGATACGGACAATAAATCGAAGATGATTCTCATAGAGAAATGCGGCGAAATAGAGTTCAGGATGACAGAAGGCTCTGATGAGTTCATACAGCTGGAAGCTTTGTTAAGCCAGTTCGCTTTAGTGGGAAATAAATAGATTATTCTAAATTTTTTAATAAAAATAAGCACAAATAAAAGAAATATTGAAATTTAAGGGCTGGTGGCCAAGTGCTTGATAAGAACATCTGTCTCCTTGTTGTCAAGAACATTGTATTCAAGCAGGATTCCAACTCCTTTCTCCAAATCAAGCCTGTCCTGGACGATGGAAGCGGTGCATGTAATTGTTCGCCGCCCGTTTATCATCCTGACAACTCCTGTCGAGCCGCCATCTAAGCCGCCGCATCTCAAGTCGGAGAACAATGGGTCGGCTGGAATTTCAGTTATGGTAACTCCAACATTGTTTTCAACTGCCCTTCTTTCAGTTGGGTTTCTTGGGCAGCCGCTGTCAAAAGTTACCGGCTTCCTCTTTTCCTTGCTCCAGAAAACATCTACATTGCCGCTTAATACAACATCAAATGTGAATGATAATTTGTCTTTGCCTATGACACTTTGCCTGAAGTTTACAACCTGCACTGGGGCTGATGAACTATAGATTGTCCTGCCCTGAGTCGGTATGCATATCGCATCCTGCCTAACGTTAATCATGTCTTTCAATATGCAAAGCTGAGCATCAGCCTGAGTCTGGTAATTGTAGCATACATCTGCCCTGAAAGTAAATGGCGTGTTGCCGGGGAATTTTGTCGGGATAAAATCATCGCCGCTTCTCGGGAACTGCGCATAGGTTGTAGTGCCCTCCAGAATGTTGCCCTCGGCATCCCTTCTCTTTGAATCAAGATTGTCATCCGGCATCACATCCCTCAAATCGTCAAAAGACTTGCCGAAGTCCGCCGGGTCAAATCCAACAAGGTTGACTTTAATATCGTTTCTTGGAACGCTGTACTCACCTTCATTCTTTAAATCTATAATTGCCCTGAATCCAAACGTATCATCGTCGGTAACTTCAGGAGGGGGATTGTCTTTCTCAAAATTGATTGTAATTCCTGCCGTGCCGCCTATGAAAGGCGTTCTTGGAGCGCTTCCGGTTGATGCGCCGCTCTTGCTGGTGCATGCTGAAGCAGAAAGGACTAAAATGACCAAGAATGCAAGAATATACTTTTGTTTACTCATTTTTGCCTCTTTTCAATATGTAATTTTAAATGTGTCAATTTTGTTAAAATTACTTCAGAGAACTTTAAATGAAATATATAAACTTAATGATTTATTTAAAGTTCTCTTTAAATTTAATTGATTTTATTTTGATGTAGGTATATAAAGTTTTCTGTTTAGGGATACTGTTTAATCTTCGACATATGACTTCTTTATAAGATTTAGCAGTTGAAAT
>JBBSWR010000235.1:0-1240 GCA_038046185.1 Nanobdellota archaeon | reverse complement strand
GGGCCTGTTGCGAAATGCCCAAACTTTATGATGTCAAGCATTTTAATTTCTCGTCGCTGATTTTGTAAAAATATGACATTTCTCGTCGGTGATTATGGTATAATATGGGTATGCAAATCGAAAGGAGCCCACAGATGACCATAATGAAATATGACCTAAACGACTTAGTGCGTAACGATCATCAGTTACGCAAGGTTAACACAACGGTGGATTTTTCCAAGATAGCCCGTAAGTATGTTGAACTGAAGACGGAAGTCGGCAGAAAAGGCTATGGATTAGATACGGGAATCAAGTGTTTGTTCCTGCAGTTTTATTATGATTTATCAGACAGGGAATTAGAGTTACGTTTACGGGATGATTTGAGCTTCAGATGGTTTTGTGGTATCAGTTTAGATGAGGAAACTCCGGATCATACATTTTTTTGCCGGATACGGACAACCTTAGGCGCAAAACGTATTGGGCAGGTATTCAAGAATATTATGCAAAAAGCCGAAGAAAAAGGAATTGTGCGTAAGGTTTTTACTTTTGTAGACTCTACAGCTGTCAGAAGCAAAGAAACAACTTGGGCAGAACGCGACAAAGCATTAGCAGATGGAGCTAAAAAATTAAACAATGAAAACGTTGAAGATTACAGTGCCGATAAAGACGCTCGTTTTGGATGTAAAGGAAAAGATAAATTCTGGTATGGATATAAAAAACACGTGAATGTGGATATGGGTTCCGGATTAATTCAAAAAGTTGTGGTAACTCCCGCGAACATATCAGATCAAGCGGGATTCGAACATATTTGCCCCGACGGTGGAATGGTCTTTGCGGATAAAGCTTATTGCTTAAAAGAAGCACAGGAAGTTATGCTTGCTAAAGGATGCCATAGCGGGGCAGTATTAAAGAATAATATGCTTAAGAAAAATAAAGATAAAGATCGTTGGATATCGAAAGTAAGGGCGCAATTTGAAGGAGTATTTTCTAAAGATGAAACAAGGACAAGATACCGTGGATTAATGAAAACACAGTTACAGGCATTTATGGAAGCGATTGTATTTAATGTTAAAAGGCTTTTAGTAATCAACTCTCCGCCGTTATTTGCTGGGGCATAAAGCCCCGCCAAGGGATTATTTTGCCCGAAAGGCTTAAAATAAGCAGAAACGGGAAGAATAGGCAGATTAAATAGTTTTGGAAATAGAAAAAATCAAAATTTATCGGTAGAATTTATATTTTTATTGTATTTCGCAACAGGCCC
>JBBSWR010000234.1:0-9587 GCA_038046185.1 Nanobdellota archaeon | reverse complement strand
TTCTTGCAGGAGCGCTTGCGCTTTCAGTGCTTCCCGGCTCGATATTCTGGGGAGGACTTTATTCGCTGGCTTATGTGCTCGGAATGGTCGCGCCTTTGTTTGTGATTGCCTACTTTATGGACAAAACTAATGCTGGGCAGAAATTAAATTTTCTAAAAAAACCGATTTCATATTCTGTAATTGGCAGGAAAGTTGAGCTTCGGCTTGTTGATGTTCTGTCGGGAATCACATTTTTTCTGATGGGATTGCTGATTTTATACCTTGCAAAGGCAGGCAAGCTTGCAATGCAGGGAAGCGAGTACCAAATGACTGTTAATATTTATATGGAAAATATAACAAGCATGCTAAATTCGTTCCTTTCAAAAACCCCTGTGGCTGTGTGGATTTTTGTTGTTATGATTATTGTTGCTATTTTATCTTGGATTTTTATCAAAAAAAAGAAGGTACAAACAAAAGTTTAAATACCTCCTTTATTGTAGGGATGTTGGAATTGTATAACATTGGTACTCGGGGTGAAATTATGGGAAAAGGAAAATCAAAAGGATGCTGCTGAACTTGCGGTTATTTTAATAAAAAAAGGTGAAAAGATGAAAAAGCTTGAAGGAAAGGTTGCTATAGTTACGGGTTCTGACAGGGGCATTGGCAGAGGAATTGCTTTGTCGCTTGCTAAGGAGGGCTGTAAGATCGTGGTCAACAGCCATAAGAATGCAAAAGAAGGAAATGATGTTGTTTCTGAAATAAAAACTCTCGGGAGCGATGCCGTTTTTGTGGTTGCCGATGTTTCAAATGAAAGGCATGTAAGGAATTTGGTTGAAAAGGCTGTTAAGAAATTCGGAAAAGTGGACATTCTTGTAAATAATGCGGGAATTTTGGTCATGGGGACAATATTGACACTGACAGAAAAGGACTGGAACAGGCAGCTGGACGTTAATCTGAAAGGCAATTTTCTTTGCACAAAATATGCAGCGCAGCAGATGGTAAAGCAGGGAAAAGGCGGCAGGATAATTAACATTTCATCAATTGCAGGGCTGGTTGGATTCGCGGGAATCAGCGCTTATTGCGCTTCAAAAGGGGGAGTTACAGAACTGACAAGGGAGGCTGCACTTGATTTTGCGCAATATGGGATAACAGTCAATGCAATAAATCCCGGAGTAATCCAGACGGACATGACAAAAGGAATGCTTGATGATCCGGCTACAAAGAAAAATTTCATGGACAATACGCCTATTGGCAGAGTAGGCAGGCCAGAAGATATAGGAAACGCTGCCTTGTTTCTGGCATTGGACGATTCTAGTTTCATAACGGGACACAACCTTGTTGTCGACGGCGGATGGACTGCAAAATAAAATGGTGATGAAATTGAATAGAAAAATTGCAAAAAGACAGCTGGTTTTGATATCGCTGATGCTGGTTATTTTTTCGGCGGTGGCATATTCTGCAGCAGATGAATTTGCAGAAGCCAAGAGCCTGATTGATTCAAAGACTCCCTGCTCGCAATTGTCAGAGGGCCAGATGGAGCTGATTGGAGACTATTACATGGAGCAGATGCATCCTGGAACTGCCCATGCTGCGATGGAACAAATGATGGGCGGAGAGGGCTCTGAAAGCCTGAGGCTGGCGCACATTGCAATCGCAAAAAGATTTTATTGCAATGATTATAACAGCTCTACAAATTGTGACATGATGGGATTTGGAATGATGGGCAACAGGAATGGAGGAATGATGAATATGGCATGGAGTGGTATGATGGGTTCTGGGACGATGGGAAATTACAGCTATGGGTTTGGCTATTTGGGTTTTGTGAATGTTTTGTACATTCTTTTGTTGTTGGGACTTGTAATTTTGGTGTATATCTGGATTATAAAGGCTTGGAGAAGCCTGAAAAGCAGTAAAGGCAATAAGAAGTAGTGGAATATGTATCAGTATAAACGGGAAATAAAATTAGGTTATGACCGGGCAGTTGCGCGGGCCAGAGAAGAACTGCAAAAAGAAGGGTTTGGGGTGCTGACGGAAATAGATGTCAAAGCAACCCTCAAGAAAAAACTGGATGTTGATTTTGATGATTATATAATTTTGGGGGCGTGCAATCCGCCTTTTGCCTACAGGGCGCTGCAGGCGGAGCAGGATTTGGGCTTGATGCTGCCGTGCAATCTGATTGTTTATACAAAAAACGGGAAAACATTCGCTGCAGCAATAAAACCAACAGTCCAGATGGAAAAAATCGGAAATCCAAAACTCAAGGATGTTGCTTTGCAGATTGAAGAGAAACTGAAAAAAGTTGTAGATTCAATATAATTATTGGAAATTAATGTGAGGTGCAAAATGGCAAAACTAAATGCGAATGTTGTGGCTTTGTCGCTGGGACTGACATCAGCGATTTTGTATGCAGTGTGCCTGATTATTGTTGCAATTGTGCCTGTTGGAATGATGGGGACTTTTGCAAATAACCTGCAGCATAGCATAGATTTCAGCGGGATGATGACCAAGAGCATAACTCTTGCAGGGTCGGTAATAGGAATTATTGCATGGTTCTTTATAGCAGCCGTAAGCGGCTATATATTTGCGCTTGTGTACAACTGGGTTTCAGAGAAACTTTAGGCAATTAAATTTGAGACTTTATGGACAATAATTATGACAAGTATATATTAAAGGGGCTGCTGGGAAGCACGTCACTTTTAGGATTTTATCTTATAGTTGCATCGCTGCTTGGCGGATTTAATTTTGCCGTCGAGAATTTTGTCCAATTGTGGTACTGGATGATTCCTCTTGTTGTGGGGTTCGGAGTGCAAATCGGGCTGTTCTTTTATGTTAAAGATGCAATGCACGCAAAAGCAGCGGGGCAGGCGGCCGCATCAACTGGAATTTCAGCAACATCCATGGTTGCATGCTGCGCGCATCATATTGCCGATATCGCGCCGTTTCTTGGAATTACGGCATTGGGATTATTTCTTACGAAATACCAATCGACTTTCCTTTTGATTGGGGTGCTTTCAAATATTTTAGGCATAACTTACATGTACACTCTGATTGATACAAAACTGGCAAAACAAAAAATGAAAATAATTTTTTATTCCCTGCTCGGCCTGTCAGTTATCATTGTTTTGGCATCGTATTGGTACAGCTCATCAGGCCCGCCAACTGTTAGCGGCAATTTTGTCAATTCGAATACTGCAGCTTTTCAAACTATAACTTCAGGAAGCACAGACCCAGGAAACGCTCAGGTTGATTTGACTCCAAAGGGAGTTGAGAATGGCCAGCTTAAAGTAGATTTTGCAATCAATACACATTCAGTAACTTTAAGCGATTATGATTTGGCCAAAATTACAACATTGGGATATGATGGAAAGAAGATTAACCCAGTATCTGCGCCTGCACTTCAGGGGCATCATAATTCCGGCACTTTGATATTTAATGTCGGTCAAAATTTAAATAAATTCAAGATAACTATTGTTGGAATTCCAAATGTTCAGGAAAGAGTATTTGAGTGGGGCTAAATTAATTATTTTTTTCAGAAGAATTGTAATAAATGCAGTCTGCGAAATGGAAGTTGATAAATATATAATAAAACATGCAGTTGTGGGATTTGTACATAAAATCTTTTGATGCTCCGCAAATCAAAAATAATCTTTCCCCGCGGCTCCAGAGTCTAGCGGATTTATAGGTGGGGCTTCTGTAGAGCCTAAAAACCGAAATATTTAAATATGGTCATATATTCCATTAATGTCATATGTTATTAAAGTCATATGAAATCATAAAAATTTTTGCAAAATAAAATGAAAGCAGAGCTCAAGCACCCGTACGATATATTTTTTGGAACTTTGGCTAATCAAATCAGGCTGGAGGTTATCATGCTTTTGGCAAATAAGCCGCTTAATGTTACCCAGATATGCAAAAAACTTAAGATGAAGCAGCCGACCGTGTCGAAAAATCTCACGAGGCTTGAGAAATGCGGTTTTGTATTCAGGGAACACAAAGGGAAGGAGTGCATTTACACGCTTAACCGAACTACGATAAAGCCTTTGACAAGCTTAATGAAGGCTCATGTCAGGAACTATTGCAGCAAGATTGGGCACCACAATTGCTGAGGTGAATTAATATGGGAAAAATAAAATTGAATGTTACCGGGATGCACTGCAGGAGCTGCAAGATGCTGATAGAAGACATACTTGCTGATCTGGGCGCAAAAAATATTGAAATTGAAGTTGATGAAAAAAAGAAGCTTGGCAGGATTTCGTGCGATTTTGATGACCAAAAAAAGATTGTGCAGGCAATAAAAAATGAGGGATACGGGGTATCCTGATTAATATGGAAGAAACAAAAATTTACTGCCCCGACATTGAGTGCGGCAGCTGCATTAAGCTGATGGATAGGCGCCTCTCGAAGATTAACGGAGTAGAAAAAATTTCATTCAATAAGGATTCGCTTGATGTTACTTACAACAAAGAATTGGTAAGCCCCCACCAGATTTCTGATTCAATAAGACAACTTGGATTCAGGGCTGATTTTGTCCCATTTTCCAGAAAAACTTTCAAGGAAAGATGGAGGGATTTTAAAGAAAATAAAATTAAATATGAAATTGAATATAAAATGCTGAAGTACAGCTTTTATGCTTTGATTCTGCTTGCTGCTTTGGAGCTTGGGGCATTTTTCCTGTTTTTTAGAAATAATCAGCTGATTGGCAAGAATCTCCTGTGGATTTTTTATCTTGATTTGGCTGTGGTGAGCATTGGCGCTGCAATATGGCATCTTAATTCCTATAGGGGGGATGCTACAACAATGATAGGGATGATGGTGGGAATGACATTTGGGATGCAGACCGGCCTTATGATTGGCACAATAATCGGCGCTACAAACGGGATGTTTACGGGCACAATGGCCGGAATGCTTTTTGGCGTGGCGGTCGGATGGCTCAACGGAAAATGCTGCGGCATTATGGGAATACTTGAAGGCGCAATGGCCGGCGTGATGAGCGGCACAATGGGCGCAATGATCGGAGTTATGCTTTCCATAGACAGAATTTTGGTTTTTATGCCATTTTTTATGGCTATAAACTTGATAATAATGTGGGGATTTTCATACATGCTTTTTGAGGAGACTGTTGAAGGCAACCCTAAAATTGAAAAGAAAAAAATCAGCTTCCTTAATTTGTTTTTGTATTGCTTTATTGCTCTAGTTTTGCTGGTATTAATAATAATTTACGCGCCAAGATCAGGCATTGCGAGTGTTATATAAATAATAATAGAGTAATAATAATGATGAAAAACACGAAAAAATTATTAATCAATTTGTTTGTTGCACTGCTTTTTGTAATGGCATTGCTGATTGCCGGATGCTCTTCTCAGAATGCAAATCCGCCGCCAACAAATCAGGTTTCACCGGTTCAAATTATAGACGGTGTGCAGGCTGTTACATTAACATGGGGAAAATTTAATTACGAGCCGGCGGTTATAAGGGTAAAATCCAACATGCCTGTCAGGATTACTGCGGACTTAAGCAGGCTGCAGGGCTGCTTCAGGTCATTTGTAATTCCCGACCTCGGAGTTTATAAAAATTTCAATTACAATGATAATTCTGTTGAATTCACTCCGAGCAAGCAGGGAACGTTCAGGTTTACCTGCAGCATGGGGATGGGCAGCGGCAAGATTATAGTTGAATAAGATGAAAAAACTATTTAGAAAACCGTATTTGTACTGGATGCTTGGAATATTTTTTGCTTACTTATCTATAAACATATTCTTAAGCCAATTTTACGTGACTTTGATTTATATTCCTTATTATGTTTCCACAATAAACTGGGGCCAGCTGCTGCTGGGAATTTTTTTGTCAATTGCAATATCTGCGCTGGTATCTATGAACTTAGTTTTGCTTTATATCAGGCATCTGGAAAGAAAAAGCATAAGCAAGGAAAGCACTGTGACTTTCGCGGCATCCGTTGGCGGGCTTGCGACAGGGGTTTGCACAGTGTGCGCATCATCATTTCTTCCTGAAATACTCGGATTTTTTGGAGTGTCTTTCAGTTTTTTTAATCTCCCCTTTAAGGGGATTGAGCTGCAGCTGGGCGTCATAGCGCTGCTTTTGGCTGGAATATATTTTTCAAGAAAACAAATCCATTAATGGGGTAAAATGAAAAAAAATATTACTTTTTCGATTGGGGGAATGCACTGCGCCAGCTGCGCCAGCATTATCACCAGGGCTTTGACCAAAACCGGCGGAGTGGAAAAGGCTGTTGTAAATTATTCCACAGAAAAAGTGTCTGTTGATTTTGACGATAAGCTAACTAATGAAGATGAATTGATTAAAGCAATCAAGTCAAAAGGATATACTGCTGCTGTTGCGCAGGATGCTGCTGCCGAAAAAGCAAAACGGCTGAATGAAATAAAAGAGCTGAAAAAAATATTTCTGATAAGCTTTTCACTGGCTTTCCCGGCTTTGGTTATTGGAATGGCTTTTATGAAAGACGGCCTGCTTAATTTTGGCTATGAGCTTCCGTTTGCCAATTATATTTTGTTTATTCTTGCAACACCGGTTCAGTTTTATGTCGGGTGGCGGTTCTATAAAGGCACTTTTTCAGCCCTAAAAAACAAAAGCGCGAACATGGACAGCTTGATTGCAATAGGGACAAGCGCAGCATATTTTTACAGCATATATTCTGTTTTTATCGCTGGAAAAGAACTGCAGTATTTTGAAGTCAGCGCAGTCCTGATAACTTTTGTCATGCTCGGCAAATGGCTTGAGGCAAGGGCAAAGGGAAAGATGAGCGAGGCGATAGAAAAGCTTGTATCCCTTGCGCCGAAAACAGCGCTTGTGCTGAGAAACGGAAAAGAATCAAAGATAAGCGTTGATGATGTCATAAAAGGGGATGTAATAATTGTGAAGCCAGGGGAAAAAATTCCTGTTGACGGAATAATAATCGACGGAGTTTCGTCTGTTGATGAGAGCATGGTGACCGGAGAAAGCATCCCTGTTGACAAAAACAAAGGAAGCTTTGTGATAGGCGGCACAATAAACAAGCACGGCACTTTTAGGTTTAAGGCAACAAAAGTAGGCGCAGAAACAACACTGTCGCATATCATTAAGCTGATAGAAGATGCGCAGGCAAGAAAAGCGCCGATACAGAGATTTGCAGATGCAGTTTCATCTTATTTTGTTCCGATTGTTATTGTGCTTGCAGTGATTACATTTTTAGTTTGGTACTACGGATTTGGAAAGGATTTCACTTTTGCAATGATAACCGCGGTTTCTGTTCTGGTTATTGCATGCCCCTGCGCGCTCGGGCTTGCAACCCCGACTGCAATTCTTGTCGGAACAGGAATGGGCGCAAAAAATGGAATTTTAATCAAAGGAGGGGATGCCCTTGAGACTGCACATAAGGTCAATTATATAATATTTGACAAGACAGGAACAATCACGATAGGCCGGCCGGAAGTCACTGAAGTTGTTTCATTCGGCAGTGCAAATGAAAAAAATGTTTTGCAGATTGCAGCCAGCCTGGAAAAAAGCTCAGAGCATGCGCTTGCTGATGCCGTCCTGAAATATGCGAAAAAGAAAAAAATTTTGTTGCTTAAAGTTTCCAATTTCTCTGCAGTCCCCGGGAAAGGAATATTTGGAACAATAAGCGGAAAAAAGTTTTACCTTGGAAATCAGAAGCTTTTATCAAAACAAAAATCTGCAAAAATTAGCCAGGCTCTTGCAAAGCTTGAAAATGATGGCAAGACAGTTGTAATGCTTGCAGATGAGAGAATTGTTCTTGGAATGATTGCAATAGCTGACACAATAAAAGAATCCGCTCCTGAGGCTGTGAAAAAGTTGCAGGATCTTGGGCTGAAGACTTACATGATTACGGGCGACAATAAAAGGGCGGCTTTGGCAATTGCAAAGCAGGCGGGAATTGAAAATGTCTTTGCCGAGGTAATGCCAAATGAAAAAAGCGATTATGTCAAGAAGCTTCAAAGAAAAGGCAAGGTTGCGATGATTGGAGACGGCGTTAATGATGCTCCTGCGCTTGCGCAGGCTGATATTGGAATTGCAATGGGCTCCGGAACGGATGTCGCAATTGAAACCGGAAACATTGTTTTAATGAGAAATGACCTTCTTGATGTGCCGAGAGCGTTAAGGCTGAGCAGGCTCACAATGTCAAAAATAAAGCAGAATATGTTTTGGGCCTTGTTTTATAATATGCTTGGGATACCGGTTGCCGCCGGAGTGTTTTATCCCTTTACCGGAATGCTTTTGTCGCCGATGATTGCTGGAGGGGCTATGGCTTTGAGCTCTGTGAGCGTTGTTTCCAATTCTTTATTGCTGAAATACAAAAAATTATGAGGTTAAAATGTACCAATACAAAAAAGAAGTTTTATTGCCGTATGAAAAAGCAATTGCACGCGCTAGGGAGGAGCTGCAGAAAGAAGGATTTGGAGTCCTGACTGAGATTGATGTGAAGGCAACGCTAAAGAAAAAACTTGATGTTGATTTTGATGATTACATAATACTTGGAGCGTGCAATCCATCCATGGCTTACAAGGCGCTTCAGGCAGAGCAGGATTTGGGACTGATGCTGCCGTGCAACCTGATTGTTTACGCCAAAAATGGAAAAACATTTGCTGCGGCAATAAAGCCCAGCGTGCAGATGGAAAAAATTGGAAATGAGAAATTGAAAGAGATTGCTGTACAGGTTGAAGAGAAATTAAAGAAAGTGGTTGACTCTATTTAGCATTTGTTTTTAATAATTCATGGTATGCGGGCATCCAATTCTCGTAAATCATTATGAGATGCTCGTAGTTTCTTATGACGCTGTGGAATTTTTTCCTTAGCTCATTTATTATAGCGTTAAACTGCTGGTAGCTTTCAACAGCAAATTCAAACTCAGCTTCCCAAGGAGCTAAACTTCTGATATAATATAATGAATTCGGATGCGTCCGCATCCATTCAAACAATGATTGTTCATCCTGTTTTGACAGTTTTCTAAAGTAAATTATTGCCTTGAAGAATTCTAATCCTAATTTGTTAAAATCAACTGCAATTCTGTAATTTAATATTATTTTCTTATCTTCAAGCTTTTTTATTCTTCCCCTTACTATTTCTATAGTTGATTTAGTTCTTCTTGCAAGTTCAGTTAGGGGAATTCTTGCTTCATTTGCTAAAATGTTTAGTATTTTATAATCTAATTCATCAATTTCATTGTTAACTACATCTCCGCCGAATGTTACATACTGCCCATCTGCATCGCTCAAGAAAAATTTTTTATTAAACTGCCAAGTGCCAACCATTGTCCCAAGGACTTTGCTGATTATCAGATGCTCCCATTTTGACAGGAATGAATTAATCTTTTCATAATATTCCGTTATGCTTTTTGAGAGCATTGCGAAAACACAATCAAAAACACCATCTGAAATTCCAATCCAGTATACTTCTTTGTTATTTTTTAATTCTTCAAAGAACTTTTCTCGCTCATCTGGAATGTTTTCCAATTTCAAATAAATTTTAAACATATAGTAGCCTAATTTGTTTGTATCGATAGAGGTGATAAAATTTTGGATTATTCCCTTATTTTGCAGCTGTTGGATTCTGTATTTGACTGCCTCTCTTGACTT
>JBBSWR010000233.1:0-4907 GCA_038046185.1 Nanobdellota archaeon | reverse complement strand
CTTTTTGGAGTAATGCAACAGGATTTTTGGGCTATAACCTAACAAACTCAAATGGATGGGCTAATTTGACATTTAACAATACTGTTTTGGGGGTAAACAATATAACTTGCAATATTACTGCTGATATCAACAACTACTTTTACGCTTCTTCAACAATATCTGCATTGCAACAGTTGAATGTTCTGCAGGCTGGGGCTGATGTTGAAAATCCTTCAATAAATAGTGTATCTGCTACTCCAGCCCAATTTTCCACTGGAAGTATGACTACAATATCAGCAAATGTAACAGATAATGTGAAAGTTGCTAGTGTTAAAGTTAACATTACTTATCCTTCCTCTGCAACATCTGCATTTAACATGAGTTTAACTACTGGGGATATTTATCAGTATAACTTCACAGATACTTCACAAGATGGAATTTATACTTATTTTATGGTTGCAGTGGATAATGCATCACCATCAAACACTCAAACATCTTCTGATTTTACTTTTGAGGCAGTTGGCACTAGAGCAATTGTAAGCGTTCAAACGATAAATAATACATATAAGCATCATAAGGATGTAAATCTTACAATTGCTTCTTCCACTGATTTTGGAGACCAAGAAAATAGTATAAGAAATTTAACATCTTATCCAAGAAATTTAACAACAAGAACATGTACAGATACTTTTGGAAGCACATGTTCCAATGGGGCATTAGACGATACATTTGATACTTGCAGTGCAGGAACGAACCAAGATAGGATTACAAGAGAGGTTTATATTAACTCTACAAGAATCAAGAATGGTGATTCAATTAAGGTAACGTGTGAATATGACCCAGTAAATAGCGGAGATGAGATTGAGATATGGTACTATGATGGAAGTTCATTTTCTCAAAAATTTAGTGGTAATGCACCAAGTGGAGCTATTTTTAATCAATCAGTATCTTTTACAGTGGCAAGTGCCACAACTACCCAATGGGTGAGATGCATAATAGACGCAAGTGGTGAAGGTGTATCATGCCCAACAGCAGGAAGAAGGGACATAGATGATGCGAACTTCACAGTTGATAGCAGCATAGTAGATGATGAGGGCAACACTTCTTATGTCAACTACACAGATATAGGAAATCAAAACTTTACAAAGATTAGCGATATACACCTTAATATCAATGTTATAAACTATAACAGGTCTGGCTCTCTAAATGCCTCAAACACAAATCCTGATTTGCAAGTAAAGGTTTATGACGGCTCTGACTATAATTTTATATTTTCATGCAACCTTAACACATTAACATCTAGCGGCTCAAATATTCCTGTGAATTGCTCAAAGAAAATAACTAATGGAACTGTTGTAAGTGCATGGAATAACTCCTTAAACAGAAGATTGCAGATTAGAGGCATTAATTTTGACGAATCAAACAATAAAAATGACATTATAAACTGGAGCGGAGTTTTTGTATTAATTAATAAGCCATCAAAAATTGAAAATTTTGGCATAACAAATGTTTCCAACATTTCTGCTAGAGTACTCTTGCAAGTCCAGTTTAATAATGGAACTAATTGGAATAATATTGAAACAATATACAACAAAAGCCAGACTATAGGGATAAATCAAACAATAAACCTCTCAAATTTGTGGAATCCGCCATTTAACACTCAAAATAGACAGCTAGGAACTTATAGGGCATATGCTGCTTTGACAGACACTTCTGGAAATGTGCTGCAAGATGAAAATGATATCAATCTTTCTGATATATACAATTTCACACTTGACTTTTTGCGGATAATAGAGCAAAGCCCATTAAACAATACTGTTCAAGACGCAAACGGCTTTTGGGCAAATCTGACTTTGAATTATACAAGTTTTCCAAGCAGTGGATTTTGCAGTTATTCAATAGATAACATGCCTAATATTTCAATGACTAATGACACAAGAATTCATTTTTATAATTTCACATCAAATATAAGTGAAACAGGGCATAATATAACATTCTACTGCAATGACACAACTGGTGACATAAATTATCTGCAAATAACTTTTAATGCAACTGACCAGCAGCCGCCAATTGTAAATCTTTCACTGCCTCCAAATGGAGGGGAAGTACCAAATGGCAACATTACTTTTGCTTTCAATGTAACAGATATTGTATCAACAATTGCCAACTGCACACTTGAATTTCAGTTTGCAGATAATCAAACAAATACAAGCATTATAGAAAGCACAAATCAATCATTCAAAATATATAATTTAGACAATGGCGGACCATATAACTGGCGTGTAAGGTGCGCAGACAATTCCTCAAGCAAAAATGTAGGAAATTCAACATACTTCAGCTTTATTGTCGGGTTTGATACAGATGCACCCATAATAACATTAAGGAATCCTATTGACGGTTACAACACATCAAATAACGATGTTGTTTTTGATTACAGGGTTAATGATTTGACCTCAGGCATTAAGAATTGCAGCTTGATTCTGAATAACCAAACTAATCAGACAAATACTTCAATAATTGAGCAAGGAGCTTTCCCTTACACATTTAATAATTTCACAGTCTACGATTTGCCTGACAGCAATTATACATGGAGCGTTAATTGCACAGACACTTCAACAAATGCAAATACTGGAAATTCTTCAACAAGAAGATTAACTGTGACTAGAGACATTGATTTTCCAATAATAACGCTTATAGCTCCAGAAAATAATGCAACAGATACTGATGGTTTTATAACATTCCAATATAATGTAACAGATGCATCTTCAAATATTGCAAATTGCAGTTTGTTCATTAATAACACTTTAAATTTAACTACCCAAAGCCCAAGTGAAGGAGTGGCTAGTACATTTTCTCCAACCAGTTTTAATGTTGGTGTTTACAACTGGAAGGTAAACTGCACAGACGATTCATTCGATAAAAACAATAACGTCTCTGAAAATAGAAACTTTACAGTGAGCATTTTAAACAATTTAAAAGTTTTATTAGCATCTGACAAGTCAGTTTACGAGCAAGGAACAGAATCAAATGAAACTGCATTTATTCATGTTAATGTAAGTGACGCACTTAATAATCCGTTGAATGTAAATGCAACTACAGATATTATAAAGGCGAATACATCTTTACGATGGTGGAATTCCTCATGGCAATATAGAATATCTATTTTGATTAGTAGTAATATAAATAAAAATCTGACAAATGTAACTATTGGCTTAAACGTAACAAATTTAACTGGAAAAATAACAAATTGCGCAAATGAAATGAGAATTATCAGAAACTACTCTTTATCATTTGAAATAATCCCTTCTCAAGTTATAAGTGGCGATAATAATAATTACTGTGAAGTTATATTCAATGCCAATATAAGCACTCTCCACAATAATGATAATAGGTATTATGTGTATTATGGAAACTCTAATGCTCAAAATCCAAGTTTTATTATTAATGCTACTGGTTTAAATGTTCAAAGAGGTGATGCTTTAGGCGCAACCACTGACACAATTATAAATTCAACAATACTTCCTATAGATCCTGATAGGGCTTTTATTTTATTCACCTCAAGCACAAATATTGACGATCCTGACAGAATACATTTTACACCTAATATAACTAGAAATCAAACAAGCTTTAGCCGTTATACAGCTACAACAGCAACTGCAATATCATGGCAGGTTGTAGAGCATTCAGACATTCAAGTCCAAAGAGGAACTGCTTCATTTGGCGCTTCCCAAACTGGAGCAAATGCATCAATAAATCAAGTTAATTTGAATAATTCCTTCATAATAGTTTATGGAAGAGTTAATTCTGCAGCAGCTGCTGACAATAGCGAGGCATTCTTCAAAGGCTCTTTTATAGATTCTACTAATATAACTTTGGAAAGACAAACTACAGGAAGTGCAGCTTTAGTTTCATGGCAGGTAGTAGAATGGCAAAAAGCAAAAGTCTTAAACGGAACTTTATCTATTACCGGCACGAGAACAGACGTGAATATAGACACTATTAACAAATCCAGAAGTTTTCTTATTTTCAGCACGGCTATTAGTGGAGACACAGGTCAAGACACGAATTTTGTTTTGGGCAATATAACAAATTCAAGTGGATTATCATTTGTAAGGGTAAATGGAGCAGGAACAGCTTTTGTAAACTGGTTTGTTGTTGAATTGCCAAATGCAACTGTCCAAACAGATTCTGTTACTTTCTCGTCTGATGTAAATGTAGCCATTAATCCTGTAGCTGTAAATAAGACATTTCATGTTCAATCACAAACTGCGTCAGGAGGAGGCACAGCTTATCAAAATGCGCAATACAAAGTAAATATGACAAATTCTACTAATTTATTTTTTGATAAAACTACAACCACACAAACAAATGTCGTAACATGGTTTGTAATTGATGTTTCTTATTTTCCAGTTACAAGAAATATTTCCTTAGGAACAGAACAAAAATTGATACAAAGTACAATAAACTCTACAGGTGCTTCAGGAAGTGTTTTATTAAATCTCAATACTAGCAGTTTGGATACTGGAGTCTATTCAGCAGTTTCTTTTGTAAGTGCAACAAATTATAATGATGCTTTAAACCATACTCAATTTGAAATAGCAATTGACAGAACAGCACCAATTGTTAATCTGGTAAGCCCTAATGCAGGAAATGTTAGCGCAATAAACAATGCCACTTTTATCTATAATGTTTCAGATACATTATCATCAATCAGAAATTGTAGTTTAATAATTAATGGAACAATAAACCAAACTAACACTTCAATAACTGAAAATACAATATCAAACTTCACTTTAACGAACTTGGCTAACAGTGTTTTGTCATGGAATGTTAATTGTACAGACAATTCATCAAATAGAAATGTAGGAGCTGCTACTGCAAGGCTTTTGACAATAGCTGTTGACATAACTCCTCCTGTTGTTACACTT
>JBBSWR010000232.1:4594-6196 GCA_038046185.1 Nanobdellota archaeon | reverse complement strand
GTTTTGATTTTAATTACTTAATAATAGTAACATTAATAATTCTTCCCGAACAATGCCCAGAATTTAGCCTGCTCTCCGCACTGGACACATCGCCCGTTGGCAGTTTTCTGCTCGAAAGGAATACATCTACAGGTTGCTCCATCAGCTTTGTCTTTAATCAGGTCTTCGCATTTTGTGCTGCCGCAGAACTGCGCTTTTGCCATTTTTTTATTTTTGACTGCGTCCGAAAGTGAACTGATTCCATTGACTTCAACAATGTTGTTTTTCAGAAAATCTTTTGCTTTTTTTAATAGATTATCCTGTATGTGAGCGAGAGTTTCTTCAACTTTATGTTCCACATCTTTTGTTTTGACAATTATTTTTTCGTTTGTATCCCGCCTGACTAAAACTACCTGGTCAGCTTCAACATCTTTCGGACCTATTTCAATCCTTAGTGGAACTCCTTTTAATTCCCATTCATTAAATTTCCATCCGGGAGTATAGGTGTCTCTGTCATCAAGCTCAACAGAATGCCCTTTTGCCCTCAGCCTTTTAACAACTTCTTTTGATTTATTCAAAATAGGTTCTGCATTTCCTTTGAAAATAATCGGGACAACAACAGCCTGAACAGGCGCTAATTTTGGAGGCCAAACCAAACCTTTGTCATCGCCGTGCACCATTATAACTGCGCCGATTGTCCTAGTGCTAAGTCCCCAGGAAGTTGTGTGCACAAATTTTTCCTGCTCATCTTTATCAAGGAATTTTATATCAAACGGCTTTGAGAAATTCTGCCCAAGCATATGTGATGTTCCCATCTGCAAAGCTTTTCCGTCAGGCATTAGCGCTTCAACTGTGGTTGTGTAATCAGCTCCTGCAAATTTTTCCTTTTCAGTTTTCTTTCCTGCAAGGACCGGAATTGCCATATAATTTTCAATCAAATCAACGTATTCAAACAGCTGCTGCATTACTTCCTTTTCCGCATCTTCCTTTGAAGCGTGCGCCGTATGGCCTTCCTGCCAGAGAAATTCCCTCGTCCTCAGAAACGGCTTTGCATGGCTGAATTCCCATCTTACGACAGAGTTCCACTGGTTTAGCAATAACGGCAAATCTCTCCATGACCTTATCCATTTCGCGTAGCTTTCCATCATTACTGTTTCAGATGTTGGGCGTATGGCTAATTTTTCATTTAATTCTGAATTGCCCCCTTTTGTAACCCAGGCAACTTCCGGAGTAAAACCCTGGAAGTGCTTTGCTTCTTTTTTCAATAATGATTCAGGAATGAACATGGGAAAATAGCAATTTTTGTGCCCTGAGCTTTTTATCTTGTCGTCAAAAGTTTTTTGTATCTTTTCCCATACTGCATAGGAATTCGGCTTGAGAATTATGCATCCTGAAACGGAACTGTAATCTATCAAATCCGCTTTTATCACAATCTGATTATACCACTCATTGAAATCCTCTGATTTCTTTACAGTCAGCCCTATTTCTTCTTTTTGCTCCATGTGGTTTGACTTTTTAATTGTTTATATAAAGATTTTGGTTGAAATCACTGAATAGTTAAGTTTAAAAACTTCCAAATTATCATTTTATTATGCCTGAAAAAGAGAAAGAGAGCAATAAGCC
>JBBSWR010000232.1:0-4494 GCA_038046185.1 Nanobdellota archaeon | reverse complement strand
GACTTTTTGTTGGAAGCAAAAAAAGCAAGCAGAGATAAGGACGCGAACAGGCTTGAATTAAGGTTCTTGATTTCACAGGAGCATAGAGATCCAAAAGCAGAGGCAACGATAAAGAAAAGACTGAGGGATCATTTTACAAAGCACTCTAACCAGCTTGAGAAAGACATGACTAAAGTAAGAAACCAGGCGATTATAACCCTGCTTTTGGGTGTAATACTCATGCTCGTTGCTTCTTATCTGGATTCACTGAATCTTAACTTTTTTGCCGCAAGATTTCTGTTTGTTCTGCTTGAGCCTACTGGGTGGTTTTTAACATGGTTCGCGCTGGACAGGATTTTCTATTCGCCGGAACTGAAAAAAGCAGAATATGAATTTTACAAGAAAATGGTTAAGTGCGAGATAATGTTTATTAGTTATTAGATGTTACTGGGAGGTTATTAATCTTAGAAATCTTTATAAATAAATTCTTAGTTCTTTAATGCATGGAAGTAACGGCTCTATCTAGTGAAAGTTTGCCTGTGTCATATCTAGAGCACATTGTTGCAAAAACAATGAGAAATGCCAGACGTAAAACAAAATTTAGACCTGAATTACCTATTCCAAGAAGAAGGCATCAAAGTAATCTTACCGGGACTTATCATGATGAAGAACAAAAAAAAGATCCAAAATATTGGCATAAGCACAGACCTGAGCGAATAAACAATCCTATCAAGTCATATGGTGATCTTATTGATGCGATTGGTGCTATCTCTTCAGGCAGAGAAGATTACAGCCAGTATCGTGGTGTTACAGGCATTAATAGGGATAGGCTGAGAGTTGCTCAATCGTTAAGGCACCAAGGAGTAACTTTCGGTGTTTATGAAATCAGGCACATGTCCCGTGAAGAAATCAGGCAGCAGCTAGGATATGGTAAAAGCCGCTATGGAACGGTTTTTCATCAAAGACCTAACAGATTCTAAAATAGTTTTATTTTATTTCATTCACTTTTATTATATGCCATCCGAACTGTGTTTTAACCGGCTTGGAAATTTCTCCGGCTTTCAATGAGAAAGCTGCGTTTTCAAACTCCTTTACCATCTGGTTTCTGCCAAACCATCCAAGACTGCCTCCTTTCTTTGCAGAAGGGCAGATTGAAACACTTCCGGCAATATCTTCAAAAGCCTTGCCGTGAGTCACATCGTACAGGGCAGCGTTTGCTTCCTGTTCCGACCTGACAAGAATATGAGATGCGTTTATTTTGTTTGACATTTTATGAATAAATAGGGTGGGCTTTTTATTTTTATGCTTTCATTTTTTCAGCAGGCGCTTTCGCTTCCCACGTTCTTAATTCAGTTCTTAGCAAAAGCAGAATAATTGCGCCTAACACCATCAAAACACCGTTCAGTAAAACTGCATTTGCAGAGCCTATCGAGTGCGCAATGTAGCCGATAAATAATGATGCAAAAGGCTGAATTCCAAACGCAACAATAAACAGCGCGCTTAAAACTCTGGCTCTCATGTGGGACGGCGCTGTAACCTGTATCAGCCCGTTGGTTGTTGCAAAGATTATTGGAATCAGCAATGCTGAAAGGAACAGGCAGGCCATCGAAATATACTGGTTTCTTGACAGCGCAAAGAGAACAATCCACAACCCATTCCATAAAACTGCAACTGCGCACAGGAATCCTACTCTCTTAATTTTATGAGTCATCGGTACAATTATTGTAGAGCCGATAAGGGCGCCTGCGCCGGAAGCTCCCATTAAAAATCCTAAGAGTTCTGCCTTGCCGTGCAGTACATCAGTGGCAATTGCCGGCATAATCTGCATTATAGAAAATCCAAAAAAGGTCATTATCAAAGTCAAAAACATTAAGTCCATAATTATCGGATTATTTTTGATGAACTTAAGGCCGTCAGCAAAACCGCTTAGGGGACGCCCATGATGCGGATGTATTACCTGGCTTGATTTGATTACGATTAAGCTTGCAATGACTGCTATGAAACTTATGCCGTTAATCCAGAAAGCGGGTGCAACTCCAAAAATCCCAATAGTCCATCCTGCAAGAGCCGGCCCAACCATTCTGCTTATCTGCACAACTGAACTGTTTATCACAACTGCTTTTCTGACATTTTCCATGCCTGACAAGTCACCTATGAACGCCTGCTGGGCTGGAAGATCTAAAGTACTAACAATTCCCAGCAGCGCTGCTAAAATGTAAATATGCCACACCTGTATCAAATTTGCCTGCACCAAAATTGCAAACACTATCGCAAGAATCATGGAAGTAATTTGAGTCCAGATTAACAGCTGCCTTCTGTTTATCCTGTCTGCCCATACGCCTGCAAAAGGGCCTATAATTAAAAACGGAATAAACCCGAGCATTGCAACAATTCCCAACTGCAGCTCAGAATTTGTCAGCGTCCAGACAACCCAAGCCTGCGCAGTCATCTGCATCCACGTCCCTAACATTGAAAGGGTCTGCCCGCCCATGTAAATCCTAAAATCTCTTATCTTTAACGGGCTGTACCCTTCAATTAAAGTGTTGATTGTTTTTTTCATTTATTTTAAGTAATCAAACCACTATTTTATAAATGTTTATAAATAAAAAGATATAATCCATCCATACAACTACAATGAAAGAAAAAATAAAATATGAAGCGATAAAACGCTATAGATGGATTATTCTTGGAGTTGTGATTATATTTGTTCTCACTGCTTTTGTTGAGCTGAAGATGGGACGCTCATATCTTGGTTCAGATGGCAAGTTCGGATGGTGGGAGGGCGACATCTGGAGCAGTGAGCAATCGCAGCGTTTTGCTGACCCGTATTCATTTACCCACACTATACATGGCTTTTTGTTCTACTTAATATTATGGCTCGCCGCCCGCAAGATGCCTATTCGCTACCGCTTCTTGATTGCAGTGCTTATAGAAGCCGTCTGGGAAATCATGGAAAACTCGCCCCTAATAATCGACCGTTACCGCGCAGTAACCATCTCGCTTGGATATGTGGGCGACAGTGTTATCAACTCCCTGAGCGACATTCTAATGATGATTATAGGATTTATATTAGCTGCGCGCTGGAAAGTGTGGATGAGCGTGGCGCTGGTGATTATTATTGAATTGGTCTTATTGCTATTGATGAAAGATAATTTAACACTCAATATTGTAATGCTAGTCTATCCTATCGAAGCAATTAAATCATGGCAAATGACGGGGCATGTAATTCCTTGAGGTTAGAAAATAAATGGGGCTGCCGTGACATGCGTGCGAAGCACACTCGCGCTCCACAATTCGAACACGGGTCACGTGGCTTTTCTGCAACCTTTTCATCATAAAGCTTACTCTTAAGCCAGTGGGGTTTATCCCCACCACCTCGTGAGTGCCTTTCTTTTGGTCAAGCTTTTCTTTGCAAAAGAAAAGGTTGCACCCGAACCACGAATTCTACCTAGCTATACTACAGCCCCAAAACTTGAACGAGAAAGATATACTTTTAAGTATTCTTTCCCATCGTTATCTGCTTAGGATGGGTTATAATAAAAAGGTTTCTTTTGCAGGGGAATCCCGCTTTCCTCAAGTTTTTCAATTAGAAATATTTTTAAATAAGCCAATGCCTGATTTTTCCAATGATTGATTTTAATCCCGATGGCAGCATAAAAATTCCAGTCCTGATGCAGAAAAGGATGCAGGAAAACCGGGACAAGTTCGAGAATACCAGTTGCATGCTGATAAAAAAAGAAGTTGTGAATTTTACTGCCCCAAAGAAATGTATGCTTCACATGAAAGTTTCAGACAAGGTCTATAATTCTGGTTTTGTTGAGCAGGCATTTAAGCAGATAAAGGAGGCCTCAAGCGTTCCTTTGAAGATAACCAAGCTAAGTGAAAAAGAATTTGATATTGAAGTCGGGACTCATTTCAAAAGATGCTCGGATTGCACTAATCTAATCAGGAAGTGCAGGGAGTTGATGTGCGGCAATCTTATTGAGGAAAAGGGCAATTGCACTTATAATGGATTTCCATCAAACAGTTTCTGCTATGAAGACCACTTTGAATAAATCCCAATTCATTTTCAATAGAATTATATATTCTTAGGTTAAAATTTGGTTATGGAAGAATGTAAATTATCCGGGGTTTGCTGCAGGCTGTTCTATATTAATCTTACAAAAGAAGAGTATAAATCAAAAAAATTCAAGACTCAGTTTGAAGAATTTGAATTTATTGAGGATTTTAATGAAGCAGAACAGTATGGCGCAAATATTCTTTCCAAAAAAGAGGATGGGGGCTGCGTTTACCTAGCTGATAATAAATGCTCAATTCATTCTGTTCGGCCAAATGCATGCAGAGATTTCTTTTGCACATCGCCTGAGCCAAGATTTGCAGAAATGATTGATATGGTTACGAAAGAAAAAATTAAAAGCGGAACTCCAAAAGTGGCAGGCAGAAAATAAGTAAGTTTTCCATTTATAAATTTTACTTAGATTTGATACTGTTTAATCTTCGACATATGACTTCTTT
>JBBSWR010000231.1:0-4064 GCA_038046185.1 Nanobdellota archaeon | reverse complement strand
CTTTCTCTATGTCAGCAACTAACCTCTTTCCCAAATCCTCAAGTTCCTTAACCGGTTTCTTTTCCTGTTTCTTCATTTTCAAGATTTTATTATATTTTTATTTTATTGGACCCGAGCAAACGGGTTACCTGTATCAAATTTTCTGTGGCTAGGTCGTTCTCGCTTATGATTATTTGTTTTTTTAGTTATCAAAAATTATTTGAAAATTACTCTTCTTCTTTAGCCTCTTCACTTGCATTTTCTTTCTTGTCAAATTTCATCCTGTACAGCTTATCATCTTCATCTTCCTGCAGGATCTCTTGCTTTATCTCAGGCTTCACGAGCATCTTCTGCAGCCCCTGCAGAATTTTTTCTTTTTTCTCGCCGCTCAGGACGGATAATGAGTCTGCGACCTCGGGAATATATTTTTCAAACATATTTGCCCTTTCAATCTGGCCGCTGATTTTCGATTTTTTTCTGACATAGGAGCCAAGCATCCTTCCGCATTCCTGCAATCCTAAGGTTACTTCCCGTATAATCTCAGCATAATGGGCAATTGCCTCTTTTGATTCTGATGTGAATGGGACCCATACAGATGACATGTGCACGACAATTACAGCAGGTCCAACCGGAACTGAATCACCAGATTGCTGCAGCCCATATGGCTTCCAGTTTGTTTCTATTATGGATTTAGTCATCGAGCATGCCCCTTCCTGATAAAGCAGCGGAACCCTGTTCGCAAATCTAAGAATATTAGCTCTTTCATCTTTGGGAATTTCTCCGCCGTAAGCAATTCCTATCTCGATTATGAAAGGGTTCCCCCTGTAAACTGCAGGCGGCCTTGAAGTAGTGGCATAAAATTCCGCCCTTATTTCTTTTCTAAGTCCCTTCTCAAGCAGGTCATGTCCTATCGGGCTCAGGCAGTCTGTCGGCGGCGCAATAATTTTGGTTTGCTGGATTCCCTGCAGCAATTTTTCTGCCATGTCGCGGCTTACTTCGCTGGGGCTTGTTTTTGGCAGCACGGCAGCGCGCTCGCATATTTCTTTCGCTGTTCCCGGCCCGACCCTGGAAAATTCCGTCGTTAGGAAACTCTGCAAAGTTCTTGATTCTGTAAATCTTAATTTGTCCATCAGCATTCCAAGCTCAATTCCGTAAGGATGCGGCTTAATCTCCTGCGCCTGCGGAGGCAAAGTGTCTGTCGCCCTCGCATAAATCACCTGCTCTGATTTTGGATTTGTGTAGATTATTGTGACATGAGGATTAATGACAGCTGTCTGTTTCAGATATTCATCAACTGACTGGTTGCCTTTCAGGTATTCTGCTTCCAGGTCAATCTCAACCTTTGTTCCATGATCCTTGCTCCACTCAACAACTTCTTCTTTTACAATATTTGGCTTATTCGCCTGCGTGTCTATGTTTAATTCATAATAATGAGACGGCTCTTTGCTGGAAACTCTTGAAGTGATTTTCGCAGGCCTTCCGGTTGTCAATTGGCCGTATAAAACTGCTGCGCTGATTCCGATTCCTTGCTGCCCGCGCGACTGGCGAAGTGTATGGAATTTACTTCCATACAAAAGTTTAGCGAAAATATTTGGGATTTGTTTTTTTACAATTCCGGGCCCATTGTCTTCAATTACGACTCTGTACCTGAATTCGCCCATTTCAATTATTTCAATACTTATCTCCGGCAGTACTCTCGCCTCTTCGCATGCATCCAAAGAATTATCAACAGCTTCTTTTACCGTCATTAACAATGCTTTTCTTTTGTTGTCAAACCCGAGCAAATGCCTGTTCTTTGTAAAAAATTCAGCTACAGAAATCTCTTTCTGGTGCTTTGCCAGCTCGTATGCTATCGGCTCGTCCGTCTTTTCTGTCTTAGCTTTTGCTTCCTGTTTTGGCATTTTCAGTTAAAATTTTTGGTTGCTTCTTTATATAATTAATTGTTCTTAAATTTTTGTTTTGATTTTTGTTTAAATATGTTACTATCTGTATGTAAAAAGTTTTACAAGTTTTCAGCGAAAACTATTTAAACTCTTGTAAAACTTTAAAAACTGAAAATGAGCCAAGCCGGACAAGATGAATCTAAGCACGTTCTGAGGGCGTTTACAATAGAACATGAACTACTGGAAAAAGAAATAGCGGCATTAGCAGCGTACTATCAAGAATTAAGAGAAGGAGAAGAACTGCTTAAGGGGCACGAAAGCTGGGTTTCCGGAATTAGTGAAGTACTAAAGAATATAGAAAGGCATCAAGTTGCATTAAATAAACAGCTTTTACAAAATACGGAGAGATCTGGAAGTCTGTATGAGTCGGATGGAAGAACGGCTATAGCAACAATTAATGAACTAAAAAAATGGCTGGAAATACTCAAAAAAATACGTGATAAGATGAATAGGATGTATGCGGAAGAGAATAGTCAACGAGCAAGAGAAGTAGATGACAGTTGGAAATCAATCGGGTTTTTAAAAGAAACAATAAACTACTGCGAAGCCACTATTAATGCCTTTAAAAGTAAGTGGCCCAATCAGTTTAAGGAGGTATAAATAATATCAAATTGATATCGTTGTCACATCTCCATAATCGCCTTTCTTTTCATGTCCCTTCTTCTTCTCTCAAGCCATTTGTAGACGTTGGCATGAGTTGATCCTTTCAGCAGCGATTCAACAGCGTGCCTTGCGCTTGAAGCAGAATCCGGCGTTCCGATTATGCTGATTGTTTTTCCGAAAACTGAAATATTGCATTCTGTCAGCTCTTCAATCAATCTTCTGGATTTTCCCTCTTTTCCTATTACTCTCCCCTTTAACCTCAGCATTGCATTTATTGATTTTCCTGTGAATTCCCTCAAGTCCACAACTTCAAAAATATAATCCGGCTTCAGCAAAAGCTTGGCAATTTCCGGATTGAACCCGCGGCCGATTGCCCTGATTATTTCCCTTGCAGTATACAATCCCAAAGCATCCTCTCCCGAAACAAAAACATCCCCTTCCTTGGAATCAATGTTAAGCTTTGTTGATGTGGCTTCCTCTAGCTCTTTCTTTACAGCACCTTCCTTGCCGATAATAACCGCAACACGGTTCTTCGGCACCTTTAGCTCATATGCATATTCAGCCATTTTGTTATTTGTAAGTTTTGGTTATTTTTAAGCCTATTGATTAAAAATTATTTTTTTATTTGCCAATTATTTTCTTTTTTGTTTCTTCTTCATTGACATCTAAGCCAATCTTTCTGAAAAATGTGCAGATGTTCCTTACGTCCCTGTCAAGATATTCTCTTGCGCATGAGCTTTGCAGAGGGGTTGTTTGCGAGAAGTCTATGAAAACCGGAGTTTCGTTGTGGTTCAGTATGTTGAACGCCGACAAATCTGCGTGCACCAGCCCGGCCTTATGCAGCTTTTTCATATTATTGATTATTGCATCAAAAAATTTCTTTGGATCATTAGGAATATCATCCTTTAATTTTGGCGCAATTATCCCGTGGTCGCCGATAAATTCAAGCACAAGAACGTTGTTGGAAAAAGCCGAGGGAGTCGGGACATTTACGTTAGCTTCCCTTGCTTTCATCAAATTCCTGAATTCTCTCTGCACCCACGCAAAGATTATGTTTCGCTTGCCTCCTTTCAGGTTCGGATATCGCGGATCGTCCCTGATGTAATCACTCATCCTGTTGAAATCGCAGGTTTCAAGGCGGTAAATCTTGACCATTATTCTTGTTCCGTCTTTTTTCAGCGCAGAAAAAACATTTGATTCTTTTCCGATTGAAATCGGGCTTTCCAGCCCCTCAAAATGCCCCTGCGAAATTAATTTGTATACTGTTCTCTGCGTGAACTGGTCAAATACATCTCCCCAGGTCTTGAAATCTTCTTTTGGCTTTGATTTTTGAGACATTATTGCCATAAAATTGAAGTTTGTATTTAATATTATCTTAACATCTGTGCACCACTCTAAAATAGTAAAAGAACCGAAAGATTTATATATAAGTTCCATTATATAGTAGTAACACAAACGTTGGGGAACGTTTTTTCGTTATAGTTTTTGAGGAGAAATCGCTATCACCTCTTTTTCCTCAGCAGGGCTTCGCAAGAGGCT
>JBBSWR010000230.1:0-2639 GCA_038046185.1 Nanobdellota archaeon | reverse complement strand
GGTCCCGCCCTTGTATAAATAACCCCGTCGGAAACTCTCGTCAGCGAGCTTCCCATTACATTGCATATTGAAAGCGTCTTGACTCCGAGATTTTTTGCCTCTTTCAGCGCTGCTATCGTGTCGGCAGTTTCTCCGGACTGTGAAATTGCAACAACCAAAGTGTCCTTGTCAAGAATGGGATGCCTGTACCTGAATTCAGAGGCATACTCGACCTCAGTCGGAATTTTTGCCAGTTCTTCAAGCATAAACTCCCCCACTAAACCGGCATGCCATGAAGTGCCGCACGCAATTATTACAACTCTGTTCACTTTTTTCAGGTAATCCTCGTTTAATCCAAATTCTTCCTCAAAAACCACATCATTGTTTGAAATTCTTTCGTTCAAAGTGTCTGCAATTGCGCTGGGCTGCTCGTATATCTCTTTAAGCATAAAATGGGCATATCCCCCCTTTTGCGCAGCTTCAGCGCTCCAGTTTATTGTAGTGATTTCTTTATTCCTTTCCTTTCCGTCCAATCCAATAACCCTATGGCTGTTTTTCGTCAGAACAATAATTTCCTTATCTTCAAGATAAATAATTTTGTTTGTATAGCTTAAAATAGAAGGGACATCAGAGGCAATAAAATTTTCCTCATCCCCGATTCCGACAATCAAGGGGCTTTCATTTCTCGCTCCTATCAGCTTGTCCGGCTCGTCGGAAAAAAGGATGCCGAGCGCATAGCTTCCCTCCATCTGGTTTAAGGCAAGCCTGACAGCCTCTTCAATCTTGTTTCCTTTAAGATTTTCTTCAATCAGGTGCGCAATAACCTCCGTGTCAGTCTGGGAAGAAAATTTATGCCCTTTCTTGGCTAATTCATCTTTTAACTCAGAATAATTTTCTATGATGCCGTTGTGAACAACGCTTATTTTGTTTGTGCAGTCAACATGGGGATGCGCGTTCTCTTTTGTCACACCGCCGTGCGTGCTCCACCTGCAGTGCCCAATCCCTATATTTCCCTTAAGATTCAGAAAATTAAGCTTCTTATGGACTTCTTCCAGCTTCCCGACTCCTTTCTTAATGTCGAATCCGTTTCCGTTGATAAAGCACATCCCAACAGAATCATAGCCGCGGTATTCTAAACTGGACAGGCCCTTGAACAGCTTTTCGTTGACATTATCGTTTGATACTACTCCCACAATTCCGCACATGTCAAAAATCACCTTTGTAGTCGCTTGCGACTTTCGCTCTCGCAACCTTTTTCAGTGATTTTTGAGCATGCTCAGAAATTTTTATAATTTTGATGTTAATTGAAATTTCTGACATTTAGTTTACCACCTTGACAAAATTAAAGAATATATAATCAATCAGGACGCCGCCGTTTTTTTATTTAAAAGTTTTTATTTATATACTTTTCTTTTCCTCCTTGGGCTTATAGCGGCGGAATCCTGTTGCCAGTCCTAATTCATTTTTTTGTTTTGAATTTGGTTTTTGGCTTTTTTTATTTTACTTGAGCATAATGTGCATCTCTCGCTTTCCTGCGATAAGATGCACTTGGAGGCACTTATCAATGAGTAAACATAGTATAGCATAGCTTATTTATATACCTTATTAAAAGATTTATAACACTATTATAAAAAAAACTATAACACTTCCTGTTTGGGCATATGCGGCTGTCTTGCGCCGGAAAAACACCAATATTTAATTTATAACGCCATTACAAAACTTTTTATAGTAGCTCTGCTTTATCCCCCTTATGTTCGTCATAGACAAGCAAAAGAATGAAGTTTTTTCATTGCCGGCAAAGGAAATCAAGCCGGAGGATGCAGCTTCAGTCAGCTCGGAGCTCGCTTCTAAAATACTCCATCTTATAGCAAAAGAGCCGATGTACACTATTGATATTGCCAAGTCATTGAAAATGCATGAGCAGAAAATATACTATCACATAAGAAACCTCGAAAAAGCCGGAATAATAAAAGTTGTAAGAAAAGAAACAAAGCAGGGCGCAACAGCAAATTTTTATGGTTTGGCAGAGCCTGCATTTGTAATCCGGTTCAAAAATTTTGAGACCACAAGCAAAATCGGGCAGATAAAAAACGAATCAGAATTTCTTGAGCCGTTTATCAATGACGGACAGCTCAATTCTTTAATAATTGTCGGCTCCCCAGACCCTCACGGCCCTGATAAGGCAAGAAGCAGGGACGGGTATTATGGAATGGACCTGGCCCTGTTTTTAGGCACTTTTCTTAATTATGTTCCTCAATTTAATGTCAAATTAGACACGGAGGTAAGGGACGAGGATTTACAAAATAATCTGATTTTAATCGGCGGCCCGGTTGTCAATAAAATTGTTGATAAAGTTAATGCAAAACTCCCAATCAGATTTGAAGAGGGAAACATAAAATCTACAGTATCAAATGAAACTTACCCTCAGGATGAATGCGGAATAATAGTCAAGGCAAAAAATCCGTTTAACCCGGACAAATCAATTCTCGTTGTTGCCGGAAAAAGATTTTCAGGGACAAGAGCAGCAATCATTGCATTCCTGAAAGGATTTAAGAAAATAACCGCTGGCAATATTCATAATCAGTCTGTAAAAGCAAAAGTCGTTGAAGGCATTGATTTAGATTCAGACGGGATAATAGACGATATTGAGTTCAGGGAAT
>JBBSWR010000229.1:0-1875 GCA_038046185.1 Nanobdellota archaeon | reverse complement strand
TTGAAACTAAAAAGCTTCCCTTGTCATGCTTTCGTGCTGCTCCCTGTACATGTCATAGTGGTCGGCACATACTTTTCTTCCATTCCAGTCTTTTGTTGCTGGAGCGCTGCACCTGGGCTCTTGACATTCTTCCATAATTAAAAGTAAATCAAATTAAAATAAAAATGTTTGTGTTTATTTCCCTTTCGGATAGCTCCCGAGTACCTTTAGGAATTCACATGCTGCTTCCATCTCGCTTAATGCAAGCTTTACCTTTTCGTCCTCAACTCCACCTTCAAAGTCCGCATAGAAAGCGTACTCCCAGGGGTTTTCAGGAACCGGCCTTGATTCAAGCTTGGTCAGATTAATATCATGCTTTGCCAGTCTCTGAAGGCAGTTGATTAAAGCACCCGGATAGTGTTTTGTCCTGAAAACAATGCTGGTTTTTTCCTGCTTGATATTTTTTGAGATTTTATCGCTGTTGACAAAAACAAAAAACTTTGTAATGTTGTTCTTTGCAGTTGAAATATTTTTTTCAATTATTTCCAAATCATAAATTTTAGCGCAGAACTCGGATGCTATTGCAGCTTCGTCTTTTTTGTTTCTTTCCTTGGCAATTTTTGCCGCTCCCGCAGTATCATACTCAGGCACTGCCTTTAATTTATGTTTTTTGATGAACTCCCTGCACTGCTCAAGCGCATGGGGATGCGAACAAACAATTTTCAAATCTTTTAATGAAACTCCCTTGTGTGAAAGAAGATTATGGTGGATATCCAAATAAATCTCTGCAATTACATAAACATCGTGCTTCAAAAGCAAATCGCAGTTTGCAGCAACAGTTCCAGCTATTGTGTTGTCAACGGGCACAACTCCGTAATCCGCTTCGCCTGACTTGACTGCCTCAAACACTTCTTCAAAAGTTTCAAACCCGGCAGCTTCCGCTTTGTCACCGAAATATTTGTACACAGCTGCCTCGCTGTAAGCTCCTTTAATGCCCTGGTATGCGGCTTTCATTTTGATAATTTTTCCTCCACGTTGCTTAATGACCTGATTAAATCCTTTCTCACTCCTTTTGAATATCTGTTGAATTTATTCATGTCTTCAAAAAGCTGCCATGTATCATTTTTTACAGTATCCAAAATCCTGAGCAAATCCCTGTAGCTTCTTGTGTCAATTTCCATATCAGAAACTTCCATATCCATAAGCGCTCTTCCGATAAACTGCGTCAGCACAAGTGATTTTGCCATTTCCGCATCATGCTGCTGCGCAGTTGCCTCAATGACTGCAAGCTGTTTGCTTTCAAGAAATCTCTTGATTTGCAGGTAAAATTTATTTTGAATCCTAACTTTGCACAATACTATTTTCCTCCCTTCCAATGAATCATAGGCAGTATCGGGCCCAAACATTGAATGTGTTCCCAGAATCTGCACGCTTTTTGGCAAAATATCTTTCATTAATTTAATGGGATATTCTTTCACAGAGCAAACATCTACAACCAAAGTATCTTTTTTTAATAAATTTTTAATCTCGTTCAAAACAGGTTTAAGCTCTGAAATCGGGACAGCAAGTATGACTATATCCAGCTGGCATAATTCTTTTAATGATGACGGAATTGCATTATTATTTTTTATTTCATTCTTGTTTGCCGATTTGTCATAAACATAAAACTCAAAGTTATTTGAAAGATGCCTTACAATTAATTTTCCAAATCTTCCAAAGCCAATTAATCCTATTTTTTTAACGCCGCATTCAACTTTGCCCATCTGCCTTTGCTGCTCTATTCTTGAGCCTTGAAAGATTGCGCCAAAAATATTTGAAACGGAATTTACATCAAGCCCTAATTGTTTTGCTTTGCCGGAAATATTTTTTAATATTTCCTCTTCTCTTTTTTTGTCA
>JBBSWR010000228.1:0-1068 GCA_038046185.1 Nanobdellota archaeon | reverse complement strand
CGTTAAGCACAGTTTCCCTAAACATGTATAAGATAACAGTTATTACCGTAGCAGTTATCATATGCCCTACCGCCCAGCTGAAGCCAACCTTAACTGATGATTTTATTGAATCAACTTTCCTTAATATGTTTGAAACTGCAATCAAATGGTCTGAATCGTAGCTGTGCTTAAATCCCAAAACAAGCGCAAGAGCCATAAACCCGAGAATAGCAATCATTTTGCAACAGAATACATGAAAATATTTAAATATTACGCTTTTTATAATCGTGTTACGAAAAATATTTAAAGTTGGGATATAATTCTGAGTTTATGGATAAAGTTGTAAGGACCGGAATTTCTTTTGAGCCGAAATTATTGAAGATGTTTGACAGGTTCATAAAGGACAAGGGCTACAATAACCGCTCTGAGGCAATTAACGACATCATAAGGGACAGGCTGGCACACCACCATGAGAGCGGGATTATCGGAACAATAAAAATTATTTACGACCAGCGGGCAGGGCATTACGGCAAAAATGTGTCCAACCTGCAGCATGACTACCACTGCCAGATTGTTTCTTCAATGCACACTTACCTTGACCACCACACCTGTTTAGAGCTGATTGTAGTGAAAGGAAAACTGGAAAGAGTCAGCAAGCTTTTTAAAAAAATCAAGGAAACTGGAGGAGTAAGGGAAGCACAGCTAATTCTTGAAAAACAATAAATTAATAAACAATTTTGTATCTAATCTCACTATGGGGAGTTATGCTACATTAGATGGCAGGACAGTAATAGGCCTGGTGGAGAAAGTCAGCATAAAATTCAACGGCGGCAAAAGGGGAGTTATTGCCAAGATAGACACCGGCGCCACAAAAAGCTCTATTGACACAAGCCTTGCATCGGAATTAAATCTAGGGCCGGTTATAAAATCCAAGCTAGTCAAATCCGCCCACGGCTCCAAATTAAGGCCCATAATTGAAGCGACTATTGAATTGGCCGGCAAAAAAATCAAATCTGAGTTTACTCTGGCAGACAGGGCTCACATGAAATACCGCATTTTAGTCGGGCAGAATATTTTAAAAAACGGGTT
>JBBSWR010000227.1:0-1003 GCA_038046185.1 Nanobdellota archaeon | reverse complement strand
TTAATAAAACCCAAGAAATCTACTGCTGCATAGACTCATCCCATGAGCCTGTCCACATCGTGCAGTGCTTTTTGCCTTCCCAGAAATAGAAGCAGTTCTTGCCGAAGCGTTCCCATCGGACGCAACCTACACAGCTGGGCGGTGCATTGCTCTTCTTTGGCTTCTCGGCATTTTCTTCCATTTTAATCAAGGAACTCCTCTCTCTTTATCTTCTCCGGTAAATACTTTTCAGATATAAATGTTATTCCTTTTGATGACAGTGACTGGATTTCCAGCTTAGCCCCAAAATCTTTCATCATCTTGAACTGCCGCTGCCATTCCTTGTTCTTCTTGAACCAGTCATAATCTGAAAGCTGTTTCAAACGGGTTAAATCTACATCTTTAAATTTAATAAAATGCTTTTTTAAATCATAATTTCCAACATCATCTGCCGTGACTCCCAAAAATCTTGCATCCTGCAGAGTCATAGTGCCGGACATGTGAGCAAGGTTAATGGAGCCAAATTTCAGTACGGAATAAATATAAAATCCCCATGGGTCAAAATCCGCAAGGACATAAATTGGCAGCTTGTGCTCTTCAGTAAGCCTCTGAAGTAATCTTCTGATTCCTCTGGTGGTCTGGCCCTGCGAAGTGACAATCAGGCAGTTCTGCTTTTCCCAGAACTTGTCCTCATGCAGCCTTTCCCAGACTGCCTGCTTCTCCATGTAAATAATATATTTTGCCTTGACGCTTTTGAATTCAATATTCTCAACGTTTGACGGTATGCTCCACCCTCCGGAACCGAGCTTTGACCAGTTTATTGAATCTCCCGAATCTTCGATCACAACATTTCCGGCAACAGAGCCCATCTTATTTGCGTTGATATTAATCTGTTCCCTTGATAATCCGGTTATCAATTCTAAATCCTCTATTGCCTTGTCGCTTTCTGTCTGCTCATCAACTATATTAATATTGGATTGCGGAATGGTTCTCTTGGCCATATAAAATACATCTCTTAAGCTTG
>JBBSWR010000226.1:0-1841 GCA_038046185.1 Nanobdellota archaeon | reverse complement strand
CTGTTCCAAAATATTTTTTCACGATTTCAGGATATTCCCTTAATCCGCCGTCCATATCCAGGAAAACTACCCCCAGCTTTTCCAAATCTTCCCTTATCTTGTGGTAAACAACTTCACTTTCATACTGAGCCCCGACTCCGCCCAGGAATTTCTGCTCCGCTTCCGGAATTCCCAGCTTGTTGAATGTATCCTTAATATAAGCAGGAACATCATCCCAATTGGTTTCTGACTGATTGGAAGGCTTGACATAATAATGAATATTTTCAAAATCTATTGTGTTAAGATTAGCGCCCCACTGCGGCATAGGCCTTCTGTAGTATTCCTCCAAAGATTTTAATCTGAATTTCAGCATCCATTCCGGCTCCTTTTTCATCCTGGAAATTTCCTCAATTAATTCTTTGCTCAGCCCTTTGCCGGACTTGAACACATAGTCTTCCTTGTCATGAAAGCCGTACTTGCTGTAATCTTTTTCAAATGTTTGGTCCTGTGCCATTTTTTTGATTTTTCTTACTAGTGATTCATAAAACAAATTAGGAATATATTTTTTAACTTCTGGTTTTGACTGACAGCAGCTCTTTATCAAAACACACATTGCAGGCTGACAGCTCTTTTGACTGGGAGCGGTGCAGTTCGCATAAAACTTTTCTGACTTTTGTGAGGCTGCTTATCCTGTACATTTCCCCCATCAGCCTTTGTTTGCTGTTCCTGCCTGACAAAACTTTTGCTGCAGACTTCCTTATCTCATTGATAATGTCCTCGCTGAAAACAACTTCCGTTGCTCTTTTTGAGTGCTGGTACTGCGAAACAGCAGCTTCTGTTAAGCCCAGCAATTTAGCTGCTTCTTTTTGGCTGAGGTTATTTTCTTTTATTAAAATTTTAGCCAATTCCCTTCTGATAGCCGGCAGAATATATCTGACTTCAATCTCCTGCGGCATAGTTTCCTGCATGACTTAACGATTGTTAAGGGGATATATAAATGTTATGGAAAAAAAGGAATATCCAGTTAAGCAAGAAAAAGGTTAAGCCAACAATATGGCTGGTCGGACAGGGGTTGCTCCCTACGGGATGTCCGACGAGCAACGAAGTTGCGACAGCCAATATTATTGTTGGCACAATCTACAAAAATAAGAAAACACACTTAACTTAACAATACCTGGAAAAAACCCGAATACAGCAAGAATTCAAGCCAGAATAAGATTTACAACAAAATAAGCCAAAACTCCCAGGACTGCGCCCGCCAAAACATCCTTAAAATCATGTTTTCTTAAATAAACCCTTGAAAACAAAATTCCAAGCGCAAGCACGGCCAAAATAACTGAAATGGGCAGATTATTGAAATAATAAGCAAAAAACACCGACAGGAAGCCGGTTCTTGCGGCATGCAGGCTCGGAAAAGAAGCCGCATCTATTTTTTCTATTACGTTATGATAGGCAAATTTATCTGGCCTGTTTTTGAAATAAACCAGCCTTATAATTATCGTAACCAGGTACATTAAAATTACTCCGACAAACAGTTTTTCCAGAGAACCGTAATCATTCAGCGCAAAAAAGAATATCATCAAAAGAACGTAAAAAACAAGGCTGCCAAGCGCAGAGATATCACGCATAATATCATGTTTCTGCCTTTCAGCGAATTCAGACTGCATATACAATTAGTTTAATGGGTTATATAAAAATGTTGTTGATGTCAAAAACCACCAGTCATAGACTGGTGGCGTGTTTACTTTTATTACAACGGCAAGTGGTTTTCTGACACCTCGGAATAACACCAATTATTGCTGTGGTTTTTGAGCACTACTCATACCACCAATCAGAGATTTGGTGGTATTCCGTTGTATAAA
>JBBSWR010000225.1:0-7283 GCA_038046185.1 Nanobdellota archaeon | reverse complement strand
TAAACCCTAGGAAACACTAAGAAAGCTGGAAAATGGAAAACTTATTCATTAGATAGTAAAACAATATTTCCCATAGTAAGGCTGCTGGATATTCACGTCAAGAAATACAAAAAGCGTCTTAAGGCTTGTAAGGTGCATTGAATGGCTAAAGCATCAAAGGGCGGAATATGTTGCTCAGATGATAACGACAAATGCGAGCATGACCAAGCCCTTAAGCTGGCGTATTTTACCGTTATCTACAATATTATTGAAGGAATTGTTTCGGTGGTTTTTGGAGCTGGTGCTGGGAGCATTGCACTCATTGGATTTGGATTGGACAGTTTTGTGGAATCTTTGTCAGGCGCAGTGATTGTTTGGAGGTTTACAAGGCACAAAAAATTAAATGAAAAAGAAGCCTTAAACAAGGAGAAAAGAGCTATTCGCCTGGTCGCTTATTCGTTTTTCTTTCTTGCTGCATATGTGCTGTATGAATCTTCCTCAAAGCTCTACTTTAAGGAGAAGCCTACTCAAAGCATGGCAGGAATCTTTATTGCCGGCATTTCCATAGTAGTTATGCTTTTCCTTTTCAGTGCAAAGCAAAAAACTGGGAAGGCAATAAACAGCAGAAGCGTTATTGTTGACTCTAAGCAAACATTGGTTTGCATTTTTCTTTCCATAGCATTGCTAATTGGGGTGGGGCTTAATTTTGTCTTTGGATTCTGGCAGGCAGACCCACTTGTGGGGATTCTTATTGCTTTATTCTTGGCAAAAGAAGGTTATCATGCACTCAAGGAAGAGAAATTAGATTGTTGTTAAATTAGATTCAAAATATTTCTCAAAATAATTAATTGTAAGGGTGTTTTCTCTATGCCAAAAACAAAACTGGTTTCCATGCTTTTAATTTCCGTATTAACTATGCCTAGCCCACGCAGAAGAAGAAAAATATTTTAGTTAGTTTTTTAAACCTCTTATAAATCCTAGGTACTTATGGGCCCATAGCTCAGCCTGCTTAGAGCACCTGACTCTTAAGTTTTCGAAGAAATCAGGGGGTCATGGGTTGAAATCCCGTTGGGCCCACTTTAGTTTATTCAGTGCCGTCCACGGCACATTTCTGATGAAACTCTTTTTGAAAGAGTTTCCCTCCGTCAACTCGAGGAGGGGTTGTTTGACATCCCGTTGGGCCCACTTTTTATTCTTCCGTTGGATTGAACAAAGTGAAATCCAACTTGATTCCGTACTCAACTGACGGAACAGTTGGTTCGACATCCCGTTGGGCCCATTTTTTATAATTTTTATTTATTATCCTTCCTTGACTACGATTTTCTTCTTTTTTATCTCCCGACCATCTCCTGCAGAACTTCGTAAGCCTTCATGGAATCTTTTTTGTGCAGGATAAAAGTAAGTTCGGTCATTGTAGAAACAATTTCGTAGATGTTAATGTTGTCCCAAGCGAGCCTTCTCACTGCATTAAAGATTATTCCGGGTGTATGCAGAAAATCGTCTGCAGTAAAGATTATGGTAAGTGCAACAAGCCCATTTTCTTTCTTCAATATTTTTTCTCCTGACAAAAATTTTGTTAATTTTTCAAGATATTTTTCATTGACTACTATGCTGACCTCGTTATTCCCAAGAATTACATTTAACGTGTCTCCTCTTTCAAAATCAACTAGATTATAAATTGTTTTTAATTTTGCCAAAAGGCTTTGTGATTTTACGACATTGACATCGCAGATGTTGGTTTTCATAATCAATTCCCCGGTATAATCAAAAGATTTCATTTTTTTCCTGTGCTCCTGCAGCTCTTCAGAATGCCTTCTTAATGCCATAACTATTGCAGGCAGCTTTACTTTTTTGCCAAGCTCTTTTTCAATTGCAGGCAGCATCTGCTCTGCCAGATTCCCGATGCTAATTATTCCTTCTCCGAGCCCCTCTTCAACAAAAGGCTGCCCGCTTACAATTTTCTTGACTATGTGGCTCGCAGTTACCATTTTTGCCTCCATTGTTAATTGTTATTATAATAACATAATGTTTTTATAAGAAGTATATATTCCTTTCGATTATGGCATCGGACAGAATATCTGCAGGAGTGGAAAATTTTGAAGACTTGGGCAGCTATAACGACTTGATGTCTGAATTTAGGGATAAATGATAAAGCATTCAAATCAAATTAAGAAAAAATTGGCAAATTAGGGGGCAAGAAATAAATGACGAATACAGATTTGAGAACTTTTATTGGAATGGCTGCTACCAGTGAGGATACTGCAGGAGTGATAGCTTCCACTATGGCTTTAGCAAGAAAAGGAGTTATAGCCTCCCCGGACAATATAGCTATCCCCCAGGAAGGAACTCCATTTTTTTATGACTGGACAACCGATACTTTAATCAGAAGAAGCAACGGAAACATTTATGTTCAGGACGGGCTTGGGCTTGAAAGATGGGTGGTTAATGGGCACTCTGTCACAGGCCCGTCAACTGGCAGCGGATCAGCCTCCGTTGATGCAGTTATAGCCAATCTTGGAACCATGGGATTTAGTTATTCCAGACCCGGGCCTGATTGTTTGGCAGTGTATTCAAGAAATTAATTTATTTAGTAATAAATTTAAAAAAATGATACAAAGTTTAGACAGAATTGCGGATAGTGCAAACATGCATTGCGGGTCTAGCCCTGCAGACACCGAAATTATTGCTTCATTAGTCCAACAGCAGTTGGTGGATTTAGGCGCTAGAGATGTTAGGGTAGCTCAAGGAGAACAAGCATCAACTCGTTTAGTTTTAGCTTTTATGCCTCTTCCAGTGCCTTCAGGAAACCCCCCAGAAGAGGTAGCTTTAGTATACAAAGTTTCTCCAGGGCGCACTGATTATTCCGGCAGTGTTGTTTTTCGCTAAATATTTCTAGGTTTGAAAATGCCAACTTTTAATGTTTTGAAATCGGGAGGAACATCTGTCGGCACGCCACAGGCGATGGAGATAATAATTGGCGAAGCCCTCAGAGTCCACAATTCTTCTTTAGCCGCAGATAATGATTCAATTACAGCTTTGATTGTTTCTGCTACGGGTAAACAAAAAAGTGGAGAAGCCAAAGACAAGAACACCGACCTTCTTGAGCAGATTGTAGAAGGAGCAAATATTCAAATAAATCTTGAAGAGTTAAGGCAAAGAGAACAGCGCCCATTGCAGTACTTTAGTTTGCCTGCAGAATTTAATGATGCTTGGTTTTCTCAACTGGGAAATTATATCCAGGAAAATAATATGCCTGCTGATGCAAGATATTCAGGAATAGTAACAAGCGTCGGAGAAAGATTAAAAGCAGCACAGGTGGCCGCAGTAATAAATAAATCGCAGCCAAGCCTGGCTGTTCATCTTGATTATGATAAAACTGGTGTCACGACAGCCGGCGGGCATAAGTTTGCAGTAAAAACAGACAAAACATATGGCAGCATCAAAGATGCCCTGTCACTTCCCAAATACAAGGGCAGGATAATTGTGATGGGTGGATTTATGGGTATTGATGAAAACACCAGCCATGTTGCAACTCTTGAAAGAGGCGGCTCTGATACTCATGCTGTTTGGATAGGGTCCGCAATGGGTGCTGACAGAGTGTACATCTACAGTGATACTTCTCTTAGAAGAACTGATCCGAGGATTGTTGCTGATGCAAAAGTGATTCCAAAAATAACTTATGGCGAATTGTCAGAATTCATAGGATTCGGCTCAAGCATTGTAGCAGACAGGGCAAATGACGCTGCCGAACAATCTCTGGTGGAGCTTGTGCTTAAGAACACATTCCAACTTGAAGATGAAACAATTGTAAGCTCAAACATAGCGCATAATAATGGCGGGATAAAGGGAATTGCAGCCTCGCCCTCTGTAGTTTTATCGCTTGCAGGGTTGCCTGTTGGGCCAGGGGCGTATAATAGAGTTACTGAAATATTATCCGGACACAAAATTGGATTTGTCAACGAAGCAGGAGACAGAAGATGTTCCAGCATGGTGCTCGTCGGCGCACCGGAAAATCCATTAAAACAAAACATAGGCTATGCATTAGAAGAACTCGACAAAGCAGGATTCGCAGTCAATGTAACCTATGGCATGACGAGAATTGGAATTATCGGAGAAGGAATTGGCAGAAGCCCAACAGGGCTCGTCGCTATAGGGCAGACATTGCAGGAATTGCACCTTCCAGTCAACCAAATATCCTTGCCTATTGATGGCAGAGCAATTTCCATTGTCACAGACAAGACTCATGTTCCTAATGTAATTAGCAAACTTTATGGCAGATTATTTTCCAATAAAAAATAGAGAATCAGATTTGCATTTCCTGCAAGAGACTAGCTCTTTCCACAATCTTTAAATAAACTATACTATTTTTTCTCTCTATGCAAAATAAAGAGCAAAACAAAACTTTCGAAGACTCTTTCTGGGCAGATCAGATGGCCGAAGATATAATTGAAAGAGTGGAGAATAATGATTTGCTCAAAAGCCTGGTAAAAAAACACGGCTATATCGTAATGGATGAGAAAACCCCGTCAGGCTCAATCCATATCGGCTCAGGCAGGGGATGGGTAATCCATGATGCAATCGCAAAGGCATTAAGAGATAAAGGAGTCAAGGCAAAATTTATTCTGAGCAGCGATGATATGGACCCGCTGGACAAGCCGTCAAAAGAATTGAGCGATGAAGAAAATAAAAAATATATGGGTGTTCCTTTCAGGTACATTCCAAGCCCGTTCAAAGGGCACAAAAGTTTTGGTGATTATTATTTTAAGCAATGCACTGATTTATTTCCGGATTTTGGAATCGAAGCTGAACTGGAAAGCACAGGGGAAGAATATGAAAAGGGCTCTTTTAACAGGACAATAAAAATTGCGCTTGACAGCGCGGACAGAATACAAAAAATTTATGCTGAATTATATGGTGATGATGTAGGCGCGGCAAACAAGCTTCCTTTCAATGTTTTATGCCCAAAATGCAAAAGAATTTCCACAACTCTTGCAGTGGAATGGGACAAAGAAAAAGAAAAATTATATTTTGAATGCAAAGACGGAGTTGTTGACTGGGCAAAAGGATGCGGGCACAAGGGATGGATTTCCCCATACGACGGAAACGGCAAATTTCCGTGGAAAGTTGAATGGGCTGCAAAATGGCCGACTAAATCGGTTATTGTAGAAACAGCTGGAAAAGACCACTTCACCAAAGGCGGCTCAAGAACAGCAGCATGCCATTTCGCAGTCGATGTTTTCAATTATCCTCCACCTTATCCTTCAGACGGCTATGAAACAGGGCCGGGCTATGAATTCTTTAATGTCGGCGGCAAGAAGATGTCCACCTCCAAAGGCCACGGATTGGGATTTGCAGACTCGGTCAATTATGCTCCTGCAAAAATGCTGAGGTTTTTGCTGATAAGGACTAGGCCAAATGCATCTCTAGATTTCCAGCCGTACGGCTCCAATGATATAATTTTGCTTTATGAGAGATACGACCAGGCAGAAAGAATTTATTTCGGCAAGGAAGATTTAGGGGAAAAAGAGAATACAAGACAAAAAAGAATTTATGAATTAAGCCACGTTGGAAAAATACCGAAAAGAATTCCACCGCAGATAAGCTTATCTCAGGCTTCATTATTAGTTCAGATTTTTCCGGATGAAAAATTGATTTTAGAGTCTTTAAAAGAAACGGGGCAGCTGCCGGAAGATGCGTCCAAATCAGAGATTGATTATGTAAAGGAAAGATTAATGTTTGCAAAAAAATGGGTTGAAGAATTTGCCGATGAGCAGTACAAGTTCATTTTGCAGCACAAAATTCCTGATAATATTGAATTAAGCGAGCAGCAGAAAGAGGCGCTTCACAAAATTGCCTCAAGATTAATGACTCAAAAATGGGATGAAAAAACATTATTCAACGAATTCTATCATATCGCAAAAGACGAAGTCAAGATGGAAACTTCAGATTTATTCAAAGGAGCTTACAAAGTTCTTCTCAATAAGGAGAGAGGTCCAAAACTTGCGCCGTTTATTTTATTGCTGGGAAAAGAAAAAGTTGCAAAAATGTTTGAGAAAGTTTGATTTTATTTATTTACTTCTTTGTAAACTCCCCTCAACGGAATCCTAAATTTTCGAGCAATCCCGACGCAATCTTCATATTCCGGAGTTGCATTTTTTATTTTTCCATCTAATTTGGAAATTTTAATTCTTATTTTACCATATTTTGTTTTGATTGTTTTTATTTCCCTCTCGAGTTTTTTCCTTCGGGCTGGAAATATTCTTATTCCGAGAGTTGTTGTTTCCTCAAATAATATTTTAAATAATTTGTCAACGTCATTCTTATCACATAAAGCGGTAATTTTTATTCCTATTCTATTCTTTTTCATATTTATGGGTTCCGTATAGGCGTCCAAAGCCCCGTTTCCCATCAATCTCTCAATCACATAAGGAAAAATCTCCGGATTCATATTGTCAATATTTGTTTCCATTACCATTATTTTGTCATCAAAATTTCCAAAATTATTATCCAATTCCCCATAAAACACCCTCAAAACATTTAGCTGTGGCAAATCTTTAGTTCCGGCGCCGTAGCCAATTTTTTCCAGTTTCATTGCAGGCATTTCCCCGAATGAATCCGCCAAAGTTGTAATAATTGCAGCTCCGGTTGGGGTTACCAATTCAGATTTTATATTATTGTGATAAATCGAAACATTTTTTAGGATTTCAGCAGTTGCCGGAGCTGGCACGGGCCATTTTCCATGCGAGAATTCAACAAAACCAGTTCCTGTGTTCAATTCAGAGCAATGAATTTTTTCAATTCCAAGACTGTTAAAACCAATAACTGCGCCTGCAACGTCAATAATCGTATCAATAGCACTAATCTCGTGAAAATAAACTTTATCTATTGCAGTATTATGCACCTTAGCTTCTGCAACAGCAATTTTATAAAATATTTTTTTGATTGTATTCTGAAGGTTTTTATCCAGTTTTGAATTTTTAATTATTTTATTAATATCACTCAAATTTCTGTGATTGTGGTGGTGTTCATGATGGCTTTTTTCAATTACATCAAACTTCGTAGCAGAAATTCCGCTTTTGACAATTATTCTTGAGCTGATTGTATAATCCTTCAAATTTAATTTTTTTAGTTCCTTCTCCAGAAATTTAAAATCCAAACCTAAATCCAGCAAAGAGCCGATAATCATGTCCCCGCTTATTCCAGAAAAACAGTCAAAGTATAATATTTTCATTTTATTTGTTTATCATGCTTGCAAAATATCCGGCCCCAAACCCGTTGTCAATATTCACAACAACAACACCCGG
>JBBSWR010000224.1:1213-8007 GCA_038046185.1 Nanobdellota archaeon | reverse complement strand
TTCCCAAAAAGCCAAAAGTTTACTGCACCGGCAATTCAAAAAAAATAGTTGATGCCTATAAAAGTGATTTGGTCAGCAACAATCTGTACGGGGTTGTTGGGCCTATCGTCGGAGTTTCAGGCCTGCTGCTGGGGCTGGCTTCAAGAAGAAACATTGATGCTGTTTCCCTGCTTGCAGAGACTTATGGTCATCCAATGTATCTGGGGATCAAAGGCGCAAAAGAAATTTTGAAAGTCCTGAACAAGAAACTGAATTTAAAGATTGATGTTAATAAGCTGGACAGGGAAATCAAGGATATTGAAAATGAGATAATGAAGAAATCAGAGCAGCTCAATGAAGTTTCAAAGCAGGCTGCGCTGAAAAAATTCCAGAAGCAGTTCGGGAAAGAAGTGGATTATATCGGGTAAACTCATTTTTAGCTGCATTCCTTGATAAAAACGCTGCTGTTTTTCAGCTTCGAGCAAATAGAATCTATTATTTTATTTAATTCTGATATCTGCTGGTTCTTGTCCTGGATTAGCCTGAACTGCGCAACCGGCCCGTCTAATTTTACATCATTATATTCAATTTCTGACTTAAGCACAATTATCTGCTGCTCAAGATTCTCTTTTTCTTTTTTTAAATTTTCATTTTGGGACAACAATTGGGTATATTTGTTCTCTAGAACTGCCTTGTCCAGCAGGGCAATTTCTTTTAACTTGTCCGTTTGGTTTAATTTTTGCAATATAGAATTCCCCGTAACGCCTATCAACAAGTCATCAGTTTGGCTCTTTGCGTTAAGCACTTTCTTGATTGTATACTCATAATATACTGTAAACCCTATAAATATCACAAGAAAAAATACAATCAAAACCAGCAATCTCCTGTTGATATCCTTTTTAAGGAATTTCATGCTCCCCCATGTGATTCATAAACAGGTTATATAAAAACCTGTTTATAGAAAATTAACTGCTGTGGCCGAACGGAGTGAGGGCTTACCAGTGCAATTTTTTAAACTTAGCTTGGCAGCGCCGCTTATTCGAAATATTTATATAGAGAACTTTGAATAATTCGTTAGTTTCATTGTTTAATTCAAAGTTCTCTAAGAGAATTTTGACAAAAGTGGATATATTTCAAAATTCCCTATACTTATTTTTTGAAATGGAGCGGAAGGGGTGTTACTGTTGGATTTTAAAATCAGAAAGATTGTTGCAAGGCAGGTTTTGGATTCAAGAGGAAATCCGGCTGTTGAAGTTGGATTGAAAACTAATGATTGCTGCGTCAGGTCTATTGTTCCAAGCGGCGCTTCTACGGGAATTCATGAGGCGCTTGAATTAAGGGATGGAGACCCAAAAAAATATCACGGAAAAGGAGTTCTAAAAGCGGTTTCCAACGTAAACAAAATAATCTCAAAAAAGATTTTGGGCAAAGACTGCAGGAAACAAAGAGGGATAGACAATATTTTGATTGAGCTTGACGGAACATCAAATAAGTCAAAGCTTGGCGCAAATGCGATGCTTGCAGCTTCTATGGCGGTGTGCAGGGCAGGCGCTGAAGTATCTGGTTTGCGGCTTTATGAGCATATACAAAAATTATCTAACTCTAAAAAATTGTTGCTGCCTATCCCACAGATGAATGTGATAAATGGCGGAGCCCATGCAGGAATAGAAAATGACATACAGGAGCATTTGATAATTCCAGTCGGTTTTACAAAATTTAGCGATGCATTAAGGGCTGGAGCTGAGACTTATCATACTTTAAAAAAAATAATTAAACAGAAATATGGTGCAAGAGCTACATCAGTCGGTGATGAAGCGGGTTTTGTCCCCCCAATAGAAAATGCTGAAGACAGGCTGGATTTAATGATGGATGCAATACAGGAAGCCGGATACAGTGGAAAAATAAAACTGGCTTTGGATTGCGCGGCGTCAGAGTTTTATGATGATAAAAGCCATAATTATAAAATTTTATCTAAAACTTTCAATTCAGGCGAATTAATTGATTTTTATAATGATTTGATTAAAAAATTTCCAATAATTTCGATTGAAGACGGCTTTGCACAAGACGATTGGCAAGGATGGAAACAGTTCAATAAAGAGCTTGGAGATAAAATCCAGATTGTTGGAGATGATTTGCTTGTTACAAACATTAAGAGGATAAGAAAAGCCCTTGAGGAAAAATCTTGCAACGCATTGCTTTTGAAAGTTAACCAGATTGGAACTGTAACGGAGTCAATTGACGCTGCCCAAATCGCATTCAAAAACAAGTGGAATGTTGTCGTAAGCCACCGCTCGGGAGAAACCGAAGATACTTTTATTGCTGACTTGGCTGTAGGAATTGGCGCGAGCCAAAGCAAGTTCGGAGCGCCTGCGCGAAGCGAGAGAGTTGCGAAATATAACCAACTGCTAAGAATTGAAGAGAAACTGGGAAAAAAAGCAAAGTTTGCAAAAATGTGATATGATAAAACTTGTATTTCTTCGCCATGGACAGAGCACCTGGAACAAGGAAAACCGCTTTACAGGATGGACTGATGTTCTCCTAACTGAACAGGGAAAAAATGAGGCTAAAAAAGCCGGAAAAACATTAAAGGAAAATGGATTTAAGTTTGATATTGTTGTTACGTCTGTTCTGAAAAGGGCCCTTGACACAACAGATATTGTGATTAAAGAGATGAAATTGAAAGATGTTAAAATCATTAAGTCATGGGAGATGAATGAAAGGCATTACGGCGCTTTGCAGGGCCTGAATAAATCCGAGATGGCCCAAAAATACGGCGAAGAGCAGGTCCATATCTGGAGAAGGAGCTACGATGTAAGACCGCCGGCGCTTGATAAACAGGATAAAAGATGGCCTGGAAATGATTCTTTGTACAAAAATATTCCAAAATCAAAATTGCCGTTGACAGAATGCCTGAAGGACAATGTTGCAAGAACTCTTCCTTATTGGAAAAAAAATATTGTTCCCTTGCTTAAGCAGAAGAAGAAAGTTTTAATTTCAACACACGGAAACAGCCTTCGCGCCTTGGTAAAATACCTTGATAAAATGTCTGGCGATGAAATTGTTAAATTTGAGATTCCAACCGGGATTCCGCTTGTTTATGAGCTTGATGATAATCTTAAGCCAATCAAAAGATATTTCCTTGCTTCGAAAGAAGAGCTTGAGAAAGCTGTTAATGTAGTTAAGCAGCAGGGGAAGGCGAAGAAATAATTCTGTATTAATTTTAGAGTGGTGACTGAACGAAACGTTTAAATACTAATTATTGATTTCTAAGCTTAAACATTTATTAAAAAATAAAAAATTTATGGGGGGATTTTAATGACATGGTTTAGAAAAAGTGCTCCGCAAGCGGCACCTGTAGCTTCACAACCAGCTGTGGATTTATCAATTCCGGGTCAAATGGTTGTTGTTTTGAATCTTGATGCTAGTAGGGGTAGAGTGGAGCAATTGGAAAGCCTGTGCGAGACAGTAACGGGAACTATTGGTAAAACACTTCCAGATTTTGTAAAAGTTGTTCCAAAAGCTTATCTTGGGAGGAGATTTGGTAAATACCCATCGGATGCGGATTTTGTTCACCGAGGACAAAAATTGGCTGATATGTATCTTGATGATGATTCCCGCCTTGTAGTACTAACATTGAATGGTGATTCCAGAAATTATGTTAGTGAACTTGAGGCAAGATTTAAAGAGTCGGGATTTTTTAATGTCCGGAGCCATTATGCAAATCCTCCTTCAGAGAGTTAAATATAATTTTTTCTTTATTTTTATTCTCTTTTATAAAACCTAGCCGCATCTTCAGGCGTGACTGAGTTTATTGTTGAATTGGTTGAGAACTCGAATCCTGCCCACGTTGCTGTTCTTGGGGTTATTTCAATGTGCAGGTGCAGATTGTCTTTGCCCGGCGCATAATGCAGGAAGAAATTATAGGAAGCATTTATTTTTTTAAGCCTTGACACTATTTTTTTTAATGCTATAGCTAAATCCGTTAATTCCCCCTCGCTTAATTCTTCCAGGCTGCTCTTGTGCTGTTTTGTGAATATCCACGCTTCATAATTAAAGCGAGATGCGAACGGCGCAAATGCAAGAATATTTTTTGTCTCAAAAATTTTCCTTTTGGATTTTGATTCCAGCTTTACAATATCGCAGTAAGGGCATTTCCTGAACCGCTTTGCGGCGCTGATTTCTTCCCTGACAAGCTCAGGCATTTCCGGCAGTGCCACAACCTGGGAATGGCTGTGCACTAATGAAGTTCCCGCTTCTTTTCCGTGGTTCTTGAAAATCTGCACATACTTTACATCCTTAATCCTGCTTAATTCTTTGACTCTTACTTTGTAAACTTCCAGCAGTTCTCTTATCTGGGAAACTGGGAGGTCCGCAAGCTGCGATTTATGATGATTTGTTTCGGCAATAATCTCGTGCAGCCCGAATGCATACCCCTCTGTGATGAAACCTTTGGATTTTATGGAATGCTTATGCGCGGTTCCTACTGCCGGAAACTTGTTCGGGAACCACCTCATCTTCCAGTCTCCCTTGTATTCCATCCTGCCAATCTCTCTCGGAGTTAGATTTTCATTTCCCGGGCAGAACAGGCATGTTTTTGACTCTTCTTTAACAGCAACTGTCTTAAATTCTCTCGGCCTTTTGCCTCTCGAAGAGGCGTAATAAACCCACCTGTCTAGAATGTAATCTTTTCTTAATAATCCCATAAAAATATCATTAAAACCATCTTATTTAAACTTTTTGAAAATACCATAGCAAAGTTTTTTAATAACAGGAACTATTTTTTGTAAAATGAATCCGTTATACAATCTTAAAGGAAAAGTTGCCTGGATTACAGGCGGAAAAAGAGTCGGGATAAAGATTGCTGAGATTCTTGCACAGCATGGCGCTGATTTGGTTATAAGTTACAATTCATCCAAAAAAGAGGCGTTGGAAGCAGAAGCGAAAGCTAAAAAATATGGTGTGAAAACCTTTGTCGTCCAAGCTGAAGTTTCTTCAAGAAAAAGCGTAGCTGATTCGGTAAATAAAATAAAAAAAGAATTCGGGAAAATAGACATCATGGTTCTGATGGCTTCCATTTTCAGCAAGATAAAACTGAAAGATGTTACAGAAAAAGACATGCTCGACAATTTTAAAGTTCATGCTCTCGGAACATTCTGGCCGGTGCAATTAGGCTTGAGTTTGATGGCGAAAGGAAGCCACGTCATAACAATTTCCGATAAAACTGTTTTAGGAAAAGTGTATCCTGATTATTTTCCTTACAATGTAACCAAAGGCACTGTTGCTTACATGACGAGAGCGCTGTCTTACGAGCTTGCGCCTAAGGGCATTTTTATAAATTCAATAGCTCCGGGCCCTGTGCTGAAATCGGAAGGATTAAGCAGAGATGAATGGAAAAAAATAAGAAATGAATCAATGATAAATTATCCAATAACCGACGAGGAAGCTGTTATGGAATTTACGAAATTAGTTTTGTACCTGTCAACAGCAAGGTCAACAGGATTTATTTATCCGCTGGATTTTGGTACTCTATAAAAATTTAAATTTATTTTATCTCAGACAATGGAACTAAAATTAATAAAAGAAAAAATACCTAAGGAACTTTATGATATTTTAGGGAAAGAAATAACTGACCTCAGGCCGTCCCAGGAAAAATCAATAAAAAAAGGACTTCTCGACGGCAAAAATTTGCTGGTGTGCACCCCAACGGCTTCCGGAAAAACTTTGATTGCTGAATTGGCGGCGCTAAAATCAATAATAGAAAAAAAAGGAAAGGCAATCTATATTGTTCCGCTAAAAGCGCTCGCATCCGAGAAATACCGGGACTTTAAGAGAAGGTACGATAAAATTGCCAAAATTGCCTTATCAATTGGGGATATAGACTCGTCTGACCCTTATCTTGCGGATTATGATTTAATAGTCACAACGTCCGAGAAGCTGGATTCGCTTACAAGGCACCACGCGGCGTGGCTGTCAAACGTTTCTGTTGTGATTGTTGATGAAATTCATTTGTTGAATGACACCGAACGGGGACCAACACTCGAAATTCTTCTGACTATTCTAAAACAGCTGTTAAAAAATGTCCAGATAATAGGATTAAGCGCAACGATTGGAAATGCAGAAGAGCTAGCAGAATGGCTTAATGCTGATTTGGTTGTCGACGAATGGCGTCCGGTAAAGCTGCACAAAGGAGTTTATCTGGAAGGCAAGATTGATTTTTACTGAATTAATCTTTAGCGATTTTATCCCATAAAAATTTATGATATTTTTTGTAATTAGCGGCAATTTCCTTACTCTCAATAACAAATGCAAAAAAATCTTTACCCCATAGCACATTAGCCACCTTATTACCATAAATAAAAATCACCATAGGATTTGCACTAAATTCTAAAGGCAAAAACTTGTTGCATAGAAATTTTCCACTTAATTTTATTTTTGATTTTAATTCTCCTCTCGCAAGATTATACCATTTAATACCTTTTTTAATTCTTTTTTTATTATACTGTTGCCAGAAAAATGGCATCTTTTCTGCGACATAACCGCCACTGCTAATAAAAAAATTTTCAGAATAATTGAGCATGTCTTCGAAAACTGCTTTTATGCCTTCTTTTCCTTTATAAATACTTGCATTAATGCCGGAATTTTCAGGTTCAAATTTTTTTATTAAAGATGTGATTTCATTTTTTATTTCTAATTTTGTTTTTATTAAATCATTCTCTTTTTCATTAATGTAGTCCAAGATTCTTTTAGCTGGAAGAGCTTGAAACTTATTCTTATCATTTTCTATTATATAAGTTACAAGCCCCTTATCAATAAGT
>JBBSWR010000224.1:0-1203 GCA_038046185.1 Nanobdellota archaeon | reverse complement strand
AATAAGTTTGTTTAAAATATCATAAATATTCCTCCTATCTTTTCCTATTTTTTTATGAATCTGATATACTGAAGCAGCCCCTAATTCTAATAGAGATAGATAAACTTTAATTTCCCCCTCTGAAATACCAATTTCCCTTAATTTTTCAAATGTCATCTTAAATAATAGAGAAATAAGTCTTATATTTAAATCTTTTGGTGGTATTATACTACCACAAACATATAAATATTGGTGTAATTTACTAGTAGTTATGATAGGAAAATACGTACCTGCAATAAAAGAAGTCTTCGCTGGAGTATTTAGAAATATTGGCGATTACTTTATAAAGTATCTAAGAAATTCGGGGTGAGTTTATGATTAAAAGAGTATTAGGTAAAATTTCAACTCCATTATACCCCAGTAATCTTGTGGACATTATAATAAATTTTGTTATTGATTCTAATAGACTCTTTGGTGAAGAACATTCACCCAATTTGGATAAATATGGATATGCTGGTTACTTACGCGTTATATCTCATAGTGGGGTTAATAATCCCCTTGTATTAAGATTCGTAAGGGAAACATTTGGAGTATTTGGTGGAGTACCGGATATTTGCGATAGAATTGAGTCGGTATCTAGGCGATATGACAATGAATGGTGGGAATCTTTATCCAAAACGTTTGATTTAAAAAATATTTTAAGCGCCTATAGGACTAAAGACGATCATAATTACGAGGGCACATATTTAAATCGTTTTATCCCTAAAGCTGAACTCACCGGTATATTTGAAAGAATGGAGAGAAAAGATAGAATTAGTTCTGTAACAGATAAACTTTAACCCAGCCCTAGGTTCTTCATTATAACTTCGGAATCAAATTTCTGCAAATCTTTATACTCCTGCCCGACTCCGAGGTATAAAATTGGCTTTTTTGTAATGTAGGAAACGGAGACTGCAGCGCCGCCTTTCTCGTCGATGTCAGCTTTTGCAAGAATTATTCCGTCTATTCCGATAGATTCATTGAATGTCTTTGCCTGCTCAACGCAGTCGTTTCCGGTGATGCTTTCCCCGACAAATATTTTCAGGTCTGGCTTTGCAACTCTTATTATTTTTTTCATTTCCGCAAGCAGATTTTCATTGCTGTGCATCCTTCCCGCAGTGTCAATCAATACAGCATCAATATTTTTTGATTTTGCGTGCTTTATTGCGTCAAATGCAACAGCCG
>JBBSWR010000223.1:0-1105 GCA_038046185.1 Nanobdellota archaeon | reverse complement strand
AATTAAGTGTCTCGAAGTTAGCTACTTCCTTCCCATCAATTAAAAACCTTTCACCGGTAAGCATTATCTCTTTTCGCACAACGACAGATGTACCAGCGATAGTACCCTCTACCTCAACAAACGGATTATCAGATGAAACATAAAAAAGGTTCCTTAAATACTCTTCGTATTGATATTCGGATTTACAACGTGATAGTCTTTGTCTTGATATTTCACCAAAAAATAACCACTCTAAAGCTTCCGTAAAACTGCTTTTCCCAGAGCCGTTAAGACCATAAACCAAAATAACATTACTATCCAGTAATATGTGCTGCTCGTCATTGAACCCTCTAAAGCCCTTGATTGTTAGTTTTTTTAGTCTCATGTGGTTTCTTTAGGAGTTCGTCAAATTTTTCAGACAAACTCTCGTAAGTTTTCTTTTGTGTATAAGACGAAAGAAGCAATTTCTCATCATTGCCGAGGGTATCAAAAAACTTTTCTATTGAATTTTTTTCTTTTGCTTTATTCATATTTAAGCCGAGGTGTAGGGCTCTAAGGAAAGCTCGTCCAACATTTGACGGGATTTCTCACGGAGCTCCATACTTTCTTTTATTGTTTTCTCAATTCTTTTTTGTTCTGCTTCCGTTGGAATGGGAATTAATATATTCTTCAAGTCCTCATCAGAGACGGAAGGAATTGCGGCGCCGGTTCTCAACTGAAACATTTGCGATAGAAAAATATCCGATCTCAATACCGCGAAAAGATAATAAGGATTGATTTTTTTTGCCTTTAGACCCCTGAAGCCATTGGTACATATGCAACCACTAAATTCTTTACTAACAATAGCTGTAGCGTGATTTTTTGTTCCAACAGAATTTCCCGCAACTGCCGTGATAATATCGCCATCCTCAATATCATATGATGCCCTACTTGGAGCTTCGTGTACTAGCATTTCAGAATACGAAACCAACTCTCCATTAAGTGGGCTCGCGTCAGAAAGTTCAACATAGCGAATAATTACCTCGGGATTTTTCAGTTTCTGACTCTTTTTATTTTGGATCTCAACAATATCGCCAATTCTTTTAGCTCCTTTCTTGGAAAGAAGCAAACGAGTATTACGATAATT
>JBBSWR010000222.1:0-12282 GCA_038046185.1 Nanobdellota archaeon | reverse complement strand
AGCTTCATGCTTACAATTAACTTGTCGTAGGGAAATAGTTTCTGGATAACACAGGTGGATTTTTGTGTTTGAAAAGAAGAAGAAAGTTCGCCATAACTTCGTTACATGTTTATGAATATCGCTTCTGCATTATTATTTTACCTTGCAGGTCGTGTTTCACGTATAGTATAGGTACCAAGATAAAGTGATTCGTTGTTTTCACTTTTAATATACATATCAACACTTAAATTAAGTGGAATATTTTCATCGGTCATGTTTGTTTCATTCAATAGAAATTCTACTTTCTCTTTTGGGTCAAATATCGAAACTGGGTAAATATCGGCTTTTAAAAAAATGCTTGAAGCGTAGCACTGATTAAAAAGAAATTCTGCAATAGTCTGATTTCCTGTAATCATCAAGGCTAGATGTCCCTTGTGTTGGCATATGAAACCTAAATCAAAATTTTGTGTCAAAATTTTCATGATATCTGGACTATTTGTAATGTTATCTATAATTTTATATGAAGAAAATATTTTTTCAGCACTTTCCTCTATTACACCTAACTCTTTTAGGACAAATGATTTTGTTAAATAGAGGTTATAGTAGTTTGCTGGATTAGAAAATTCATTTAGGGATATTTTTGATAAACTATTAATTAAGTCTAGAGATTCATCATATTTTTCAGATTGATACAGAGAATTGGCTATATGGGCTTGAGCATCAAAATAGTATTCTTGAGTTGGTTTGACTTCTTTGAAATCATTAATCGCCCCAATCTGATCTCCAAGAGCTTGTTTAACTAAACCCCTACCAAAAAAGGCAGGTGATAGGCTAAACTTGTCCTCATTAACAAATCTTCTATTTTCAAGAATTAAATCGTATTGTTCCTTGCTACTTAATAAGGAATCTTTATCACCTTTTAAGGTACCCAATTCCAAATAGATTATCGCTAGATTTAAATGGCAATGAACTGGAACTCGATTATAACCACTTTTTTCTATACATTTATTAAAAGCTGATATGGCTTTATTATAAGAATCCAAGCCCCCCCTAAATTTCTAGTATTCATTAGAGAAATCCCATACTCAAACCAAAATTCTTGATTATTCAAAATATCGGAGTTTGAATCTATTATCAATTCATAGAAGTATACAGCTTGTCTGAAATCTTCCTTTTCATAAGCTAATTTTGCTCTTTTATAAAAATCATCAGAAAATTCTTGAAGAATTCCTTTGTAAATCTCTTTCTCTTTAATTGTTTCATTAAGAATTCTCCTCATTTCGTTTATATCATCTAATCTTAATGACTGTTCTATTGCAGAAGTTATATCAATTATTTTTAGAGAATAATTTTTATTTTGTGATTTCAATTCAGATATTTCACTAGTTGTTGCTATATTTTGATATATTGTGAAACCACCCAGAAGCAAAGCAACTAGTAAAGAATATACAAATAACTTAAAGGTTTCGTTGAAAGTAAATCTATCAGAATAATATTTTATGGTACCTTTTTCTTTTTTATACTCTCTAATAACTTTATTGATATACCCCCTACTAACATTTTCATGCTCTGCAATGGCTTTTCTATCCATGCCGACTCTAAATAGTAAAATTATCTCGTCTTTCTTTTCCATAGTAAATGTGTAACCTTTATTGAATTATTAAATTATCTCTTTCTCGAACATATAAAAAGTGTATAATCTTTTTAATAATATTATAAGTCCACTTCATAACTTTTGTTCTAAAAAGATAATTCTCCCACTAAAATAATATGAGAATTAAATCAAAATCTGGCATCAAAGCTCTCATTCGTTGCGGCTTAATTCATGTGACACATTGTCCGTTATACGAACTTCCTAAATCTCCACCATTACTTTCCTATCCTTATCATTAAGCTCTTTAATCAAGTTATGCCCTTTAACTTTCTCTTTGATTTCTTTCCAGGAATATTTCTTGGAAGCTTTGTTCAGCTCATCAAGAACTTCTTTAACCAAAGTATATTTCTGATAAATTAATTCTCCTTTCTCGCGAAGCTCGGTTTCTTCAATCCTAAATGCTTCAATTGTCTGCCTCTGCTCTTCAATTATTCTCTGCAAATTCTTAAGCTTCTTGTCAAATTCAGTCTCCTTAATCTCTTTAAACTGCAGATAAAAGAACGAAAGCGCCTCGCTGAAAGATGAAAATTTCCTTTTATCCCTGTTTTTATAAAATTCCATGTCAAAAGGTATAACATCTATAACTAGGCCGTTTTCAAAAACGACATAAGCATCAATTTCTTTGCTTATTATTTTATGAAGTGAATTAAATATTAAATGCGTAGAGTTATCATCAATATTTTTTGGGTTAATAGTTTTATCAGCATCAGATAATAAACAAGCTTCCTCAGCATACAATCCGCCCAATCCCAGTTCTATTGCAAGGGAAGTAATAAGAGAATCTTTCTTGGAATTTTTAAAAACAGCGTCCAAATCTTTCAGCTCAAATAAATTATTGTTCATCAGGGGATAAACATATTTTAATTTCGGCCTAATCGACCGCTCCCTGAAATCGTGATGCTCAAGAGCATTAAGGATTGCATTATTCTCGCTGCATAATATTGCATTTCCTTTTCCAAAAAACTCCAAATAAAAAAACTTCTTCTCATCCTTGACTTTGAAAGTAAATTTCAAAATCCTTTCAGGCTCAAGCTGCTCAACATCCTCAAGGAAATAACCGTCAAGATGCTTCCTCAAGAACATTCCAAAGCCTAAAGTTTCATCATAATTCTCCTTTTCATCAATAAGGTAAGCGCAAGTGCCAACCTTAATCTTTAATATTTTCCTGCCTTCATTTGCCTTGTGAAAGCTGAAAATTATCAAATCAGATTCAGGCTGGTAAATCTTGTCTATTCTTGAGCCTTTTAACCGCCCTAATTCTTTTGCCAGAAAATGCGCATCCATGGAAGATAATTGTTTTTTCATGCTTTCTCCACAATAATCAAATCACCATGATTAACACTCTTAAAAGCGCTCAAGTCTCCTTTGATTTTGCCAAACACATTAACTTTGGATGCCGCTTTTATCTCTGTTTCGGTTGAAGCTGGAGTTTTTCCGAAGAAAATGCAGAAGCAGCATCCTTCCGGCCAGTAAGCCAGGTCTCCTTTTTCAACAACATCATCCGCACTTTTCTCCAACTTCAGCTTTAAAGGAATCACAAAATAAATCTCGTCTCCCCACCTGTTTGCAGCTCCGTCAATGTGAAGTATATTAAAAATAGCCTTCGCTGTTGGAGTGTTCTTCAGCTCAGCTTCCGCTTCAATGTCATTCACGAAAATCTTTATTTTCATAGTTAGGTTATAAAAAGCAGAATCAACGGGTCACCTGCATCAGATTTCAGTGATTAGGCCGTTCTCGTTCGGTGATTATTATTCATTTTATTTCTATTTTTATTAAATTAAAAAATTTTGATTGTTCTCTGCTTCAGCCATTTCTCTATCCTGTCCATTCCGCGGGTAATCTCATGTATTGAAGTTGCATAGCTCAGCCTAACATGCTTGTCCGAGCCAAATGCAATGCCAGGAACAACTGCAACAAGCGCTTCATCAAGCAGCTTGGAAGCAAAAGTCATTGAATCCATTCCGGTCCCTTCTATATTCGGGAAAGCGTAAAAAGCGCCTTCCGGCTCAATGCATGAAATGCCGTCAATCTCGTTTAGCCTTTTGTAAATGAACTTCCGCCTCTCATCAAAAGCCTGGACCATGAGTTTTACAGAATCCTGCGGCCCGGAAAGAGCCTCAACAGCAGCCATCTGCGCCACGCTCGTAGGGTTGGAAGTTGAATGCCCCTGCAGGTTATCCATTGCCTTGATTATTTCTTTAGGCCCTGCAGTGTATCCGATTCTCCAGCCGGTCATCGCATAAGTTTTTGAAACAGAATTTGAAATCAGTGTAAGTTTTTTGATATCTTCTCCAAAAGACGCAATGCTTGCCTGCTTATTATTCCCATAAACAAAATGCTCGTAGACCTCGTCGGAAATAACATAAAAATTGTGCCTGACGGCAAGCTCGGCGATTTTTTTAATTTCCTCTAAATCAACTACGGCACCGGTTGGATTGCTAGGGCTGTTTAAAATAAGCAGCTTTGTTTTTGGAGTTATTTTGGATTCAACCATCTCTGCAGTTAATTTAAATTTATCATCAGTCTCGCAGAAAACTGTCTTGGCCTCGGCAAGCTTAATCATTTCATCATAGCTCACCCAGTAAGGAGTTGGCAAAATGACTTCGTCTCCTTTGTCAAGAACGCACATCATTATGTTGTACAGTGAATGCTTTCCGCCGCAGCTTATCAAAATTTCAGAAACATCATAGCTTAGCTTATTGTCCCTCATTAATTTATCAGCAACAGCTTTCTTCAGCTCAGCCATCCCGCCGGAGGGAGTGTACCTGGTAATATTATTGTCAATTGCCCTTTTCGCAGCCTGCTTTACATTTTCAGGAGTATTAAAATCCGGCTCTCCCGCACCAAAAATAACTACATCATTTCCTTCTTTCTTCAGCTGCTTGGCTTTTGCATCAATTGCCAAGGTAGCGCTCGGCGCTATATTTCTTGCCCTTTGAGATAACATTTATTTACCACCGAGACTCTTGATTAGCCCATTAATATTAAAACCTTTTGTAGTGCCTATTGCAATGATTTTATGTTTTCTTTCTTTTGCCTCATTAAAACAAACATCAAAAATCTCAGCCTCAAGATTCTCCTTTATTTTGGATTCATGGAATTTTTTCTTCTTCAGACGTTTATTCAGTTCCCGGATATCACACTTAGTCACAATGCAAAAATCAGCATATCTTCTGGGAAGATAGTGGGAAAGATGGGAATCAATAATTATTCCTGTAATTTTATCAGATTTTTTATTCCTATTATTTTTATTTAATTCCTTGATTATTTTTATTTCATTAATCAGTTTTTTATTTAATTTATTAACATCAATAATTTTAGTTTTTCTTTTCCTGTCATAACCTTCGGATAGTTTATATTTGGAAATAATTTTATTTACGTCAAGATAATAGAAATTTAATTTCTTGGCCAATAGTTTGGATAAAGTTGTCTTTCCGGTGCCGGGCGTGCCCGTGACTAGTAAGGTTTTCATCTTATTGCAAGCAAATGTTCTTGTGCAAAGAATAAAGGATGCATAAACAGCTCCTGTTGTATCCTATGACTCTGCCCTAAAGATAAATCTTCAAGGCCAAAATCAAACAAAATTTCTTGCCCAACGGGTTCAAGAATTCCGCCGTGGTCATTAGTAAGAATAATTTGGTATCTCCCATCTTCAGTCAGATCTTCTGTAAAAAGGTAAGGAACCATTCCAATTATAGAGCCGATCGCAAATTTAGGAACCCTGTACCTGCTGCCAATTGTTTCTGCATATTTTCTTGCGCAATACTCCAAATCTGCCTGCATATAATCTAAATCCGCGCCAAAACTAAAAGTCCTTATTGCTGTGTGGTTGCCTCCAAAGTTGCCAGCCAAAAAAACTGAGTGATTATTACCACCAAAACCTCTAGACTTTAGGGCTCTATCTATTATTTGAGATAAATTTTGTTCGCTTTCAATTGACGCCCTAACTCTTTGGGAAGATTCCAAATATGCCTTATAATTATCCATATAATTAGTTATATATCTCCATTTAAAAATCCTTACATAAATTTTTATATATCCTAAAATAAGTTGTAATATGAAAGAAGAATTCGTAATTTCAACAAGTAAAAAACATGAATTGATAGATATAACAGAAAAAGTAAATTTGATAATCAAGAAATCAAAAATAAAAAACGGACTGTGTAATATATTTGCAGCGCATGCAACGGCAGCAATAATCATAAACGAAAACTATGATCCAAATATCTGCCTGGATTTGTTGGATTCATTAAACAAATTAATCCCAAGCGGAATCTGGCGCCATGACAAAATTGACGGCAACGCGGACTCGCACATAAAGTCAGCAATCTTGGGGCCTAGCGAAACAATACCTATAAATAATGGTAAATTACAGCTCGGTCAGTGGCAAAGTGTCATGATGGCTGAACTCGATGGGCCAAGAAATGATAGGAAAATTATAGTAACAATACTAGCTGATTAAAATGAACTGTGATTTATGCGGAAAAGTTGATGAGCAATTAAACAGGACGCTCATAGAAGGCGTTGAATTAACTGTATGCGGCGCCTGCAGCAAATTCGGAAAAATTCTGGCTCCCGTAAAGAGATACTCTCCGAAAGAGCAGCATAAAATGATTCAAAGAGCCCAGCCGCAGGCTCCAAAAGAAGAAAAAATGGAAATTCTGGTGGAAAACTACGCAGATTTAATTAAGAAAAGGCGCGAGTCAGTTGGCTTGAGCCAAAAGGATTTCGCCCTGAAGCTGAATGAAAAAGAATCTATGATCCATCACATTGAAACTGGCGCGTTTGAGCCGACTTTGGAAATGGCAAGAAAGCTCGAGAGAATTCTTGGAATAAAATTAGTTGAAGAGCACGAAGAAAAGCACCAGATGCAGAAAACAAAGAGGGAAGAAAGCTTCACATTGGGCGATTTTATAAAAATAAAAAAAAATTAATAGTACAGCACTGCAAAAGTTATAGCAAGCCATAATACAAGGGCTGCGATAAACCTTCTGTCGGTCAAAACCAATTCCGGATTTCTGGCAATTTTTGAATTAGTATAGACAAACTGAAAATATCTAAATAAAGCATACAGCACAACCGGTATGGTAAACATAAGCTTGTTATCCACAGTTAAAGTATAGAAAGTGTAGGCAACAATAAGAATTGTAGTAGTAATTATCATCAAAGCGGTTGTTATTTCTTCGGTGTAATAAGACAGAGTATTCCTATGCATCGCAGCTTTTTTGCCGAGATTGGCGAGCTCAACCCTTCTTTTTCCGACGGAAAGGAAAAGCGAAAGAAAAAAAGGGCACAAAACAAGCCAGGGAGAGATATAAACACTGATTATTACTGCTCCTGCAACTGCCCTTATTACAAAATTAACTGAAATCAGCAGAATGTCTGCAAATATTTCCTTTTTGAGATAGAACGAATAAGCAGTGGATAAAATAACAAACAGCAGCATAAGCAAAAAGAACTTCAGGCTGATTAAGTAAGATAAAAACAGCCCGGCAGAAAATAAAACAACTGAAAAAACAACGGCATTTGGAACTGATATTTTTCGCGACGCTATTGGTCTGGATTTCTTGGAAACATCCTGCAGATCATTTCTTCTGTCTGCAATATCATTAAGAATATAATTTGCAGATGAAAGCATAATCAAAATCATAAAGCCGAAAAAACTTAACATCAGCTTATTAAAATTAAACAGGTTAAATGAGAAAAACACCGCAAGAAACACGAGCAGATTTTTATACCACTGCTCTGGCCGCATCATCTTAACATAATCACTTACATTCATTAGGATAGGTTCGCAATAGATATTTAAATAAGTTTTCATGGGTTAAGGTTAATGAACGCAAATGAGATAGTAAAAAGATGCCCGACTTGGGAATTAAAAATGTACACTCGCCTGAGGTTCCTAATTCTACCTATAAGGAAAATAGATAAAATTGTGCCGAAAAACGGCAAAATAACCGACTATGGATGCGGTTTTGGAATTGTTTCCTGTTATCTTGGATTATCATCAAAAGACAGGAAAATAACAGGGATAGAGCACAATGCTGAAAGAATTAAAAAAGCAAGGTTAATCGGCAAAAATATCAGGAATGTAAAATTTGAAGTGGGAGATGCTTCAAAAAATAAAATTGCAAAATCAGATATTCACTTGTTGATTGACGTTGTTCATCACATTTCCTATAACAGCCAAGTTTCGCTTCTAAACAACATAATTAAATCAATGGATAAGGATAATTTAATAATAATAAAAGATATTGACAAAAAGCCGTTTCTTAAGTATTTATGGAATTACATGCACGACAAAATAATGACGCTAAATGATAAAATTTATTTCAGAAACCATGAATGGTTTGAATCCTTCTTCAAAGAAAGAAAAATGAAAACAGAAATAATCAGGTGCGATAATTTCTTCTATTCGCATTTTATAATCATTGCGAGAAAATAAACTGCTCATTGCCATTAATTTTTTTATAATAGGAAATTTCAAAATTATTCTTCAACAAAGCTATGAATTGGGCGGTTTTATTAGGGCATTCAAAATCCTTTGGATGGCACGGTATGTCTTCAGTGTCCACGAAAATGTAAGAAATATTGGATTTATTTTTATTAACATAGCCGGTATAGTAATCGATTCTGCTGGAATCATAAAGCGGGTAATAAATCAAGTTTAGTTTCGTATCAGTATACATAGTAATGAATGGGTTTGTAGTCAGCACTTCTCCGTTAATTTTTTTACCAGATATATAGGAATAAAACTCAGTATTGTTTGATTTTTGATGGATATTTTGCAACGTATAATTCAAAACAAATGATAGGGAAATTAAAAATACAAATATCAATGCAATTTTGATATATTTTTTATTCAGCTTGCCAAAAAGTTTAACAATCCCATAGCCGGAAAGTATAGCAATAAACGGCAGCACAAGTATGGGATATCTTTCCGTCTTGCATCCCAAGTTAGAAAAATAGATAAGGGATGCAGCAGCATAAAATGAAATTTGAATCTTATTAATTTTATTTTTATTAAAAAACACTAAGAGTATTCCAATTATGGAAAATAAAAACAGAAAATTATCCTTTATAATCAAGGGAATATAATAATAAAACGGCTGTTTGTAAAGCACGTTGCATCCAACAACATTGTCTATGACATATTGCGCGGATTTTAACGGGAACAAAGCATCATTATAACTAAAATAATTAAACAAGAAATATGGGAGAATTATTAAAATAAATCCAAGTCCGATATAAAAAAACTTTTTAAAATATGCCAAGAATTTTTCTTTGCTAAAAAATAAGTAAAATGTGTCGACGGCAAAGATGACAGCTAAAAAAAGCACCGCTGGAAATTTGGTCAGGAAAGCAAGCCCAAACAAAGCTCCTGAAACAAAATTTTTCTTCCCAAGATAAAAATAAAAACCCAGCAACAGGAAGAAAACAGTTAAAGTCTCAACCTGAATTGAATATATCGGGCTGAGCATTAAGCTGGAAAAAGCAGCTAAAATTGAAGCGGCAACCGCAGTATTTTTATCAAATAATTTATTGGACAGCACATAAGTTAGGATTATCACTCCCACGGAAACAAGCAAAATAAAAATTTCGCCGGCTATTAGCGGATTTAACCCTATCTTCCAGAAGAACCCAAGTATAATCGGAAGAGTTAAAGGCCTTATAGGCTCCCACAGCCCAAATTGCCCGTTGGAAAAGATATACTTGCCCATCCCGACATAAACAGCCGAGTCCCACCACACATCTACCTGAAACAAAAAGTAAATAGATTTCAAAACTGCAAATATTATTATTAACAGAATTAAAATCTTAAATCTAAATTTTCTCAGCATATTGCCAGCTTCTTTTCCCTGCAGAAAAGCTTTGTTAGCTCCTTTTTGTTGTACAGCCCGGAATAAGTGGTATTTCCCAGCACAATTGAAGGGTATTCAGTTATATTATACACTCTCGTAAGGAGGTTTATAGAAGCTATATTCAAGTCAGCGTCAAAAGAGAATATAGCAAGCTCGTCTTCCCTGTTTATTTTTTCCAAATCTCTTTTAATATCAGCCAAAACAAAGGATTGTGCATCACAGTCGGGGCATATATCCTTCTTTTTATAGAAATAAGAGACTATTGTTTGATTCAGCTTGCACATGTCTTTCATCTTCTTGAGCATTGCAAAATACAGCACTTCTTTTCTGTTAAATTCGGTCTTTTGCTGCACATAAAACGGATCCTGCATGAAATTTTCTGTGACCTGCCTGTAGAGGTCAATTTTCAGGCCCAAATCCCACAGGCCCTTGTCCATGGTAGAAAGTGTGCTCTGCAGCCCAACACAGGTTGAGTCCTCTCCGAATATTTCTGACATAAAAATTAGTGTCTGGATATTTTCATATTCGCCAACAACACTGTTCATTCTGTCAATAACTGCCTTTTCCCTTTGGCTGTTTGCAAGGCTGTTAAAATAAAGCATTGAAATAAATAATATGGAAGTTATCAAAAGCCCAATTAGAAATATTTTCTTTCTCATTTCCATCCTACCTTTTTCCTAAAAATTACAGCCAAGATGGATGACGCCCAGAATATCTGGTAAAGGAAGAATATGAATGGGAATCCTATGACGCCCAAAATATTTTTTTTGATTTTGGTGTTTGACAGTTTCATGCATATGTACATGGATAAGATGGTTGTAGCTATTGCAGTTATCCCAAAAAAGCTCAACGTACCCATGGTGAGAACATCAAATTTTTTTAGTGTAATGTAGGACAGAAAATTGAAATTAGTAAGGGAAAAAAAAGAAATTGACTTTATTAAATTAGACAACCCTAGATATACAGAAAAAGCAAAAAGGGATAATCCCAAAAGTATCAGAAGGAATGTATAAGGGACTATGTAAGAAAAATACCCTATCTCGGAATTAAAGACAACATTGTGGTGCTTTATTATTGTGTATATTGCCCCGGAATACCACCTCTTTCTTTGCTTGTAGAGAGATTTAAATGTCCCGGGAGTAATGGTTCTTACCTTTGTGGCTATGCAGCATGCAATCTTATAGCCACCTTTCTGGAGCCTGTAGGCGATTTCCAAATCCTCAACAGTGCTTTTTGGATCAAATCTTCCGATATTCTCCAAAACTTTTTTCCTGTAGATGGAAAAAGGTCCCGGAGTTACATGCACTGCGCCAAAATATGAAAGCACCTTTAAAAACAGCGAAAGCCCAATGATATACTCAACAGCTATTATCTTCTGCAGGAAATTTTTTGCATCCTTGACCTCAACCGTAACAGTAACTGCCCCGATTTTTTTATTTGAGAAGTAGGGTACTGTTTTTTTTAGGATATCGCTTTGCACTTCTGAGTCTGCATCCATGCAGGCTACAAATTCCCCGCTAGATTGTTCAATGCCCTGGTTTAGGCATGCAGCCTTTCCCTTGTTATTTTTATTGTCAATAAAAATTATATTCTTGCCTTTGAGCCTGTTTATAATTTTGCTTGTATTATCCCTGCTTCCGTCGTTTACAATTATTATTTCGAGCCTGTCTTTTGGATAGTCAATCCTGTTCAGTGAGGTTATGTTTTGTTCTATAGTATCCTCTTCATTATATGCGGGAACGATAATGCTTACTTTAGGAAGCCCCTGATTATTTTTCAGTTTTGGGGATTTGAATAATTCCTCCTTTTGGCTTAAGAGCGCAAGAAGAAAAACTACATTAAAGTAAATAGACAGGAACCATACAAGGGACACAATTAAGCTGTAAGCCAGATTCATATTGCCAAGAGTATAAAAGACTCATTAAAAAGGTTTCGAAAGAGGTTCGTTAATCACAAATTTTATAATAATCCGTAGCCTACCAATCAACAATGGAAGAAATAAACAATATCATCAACAACAAAACACCGACCGGAAGCAGGATTCTGGATGAAATGCTGAACGGCGGCTACGAAAACGATATCATAACAACAATTTACGGCCCTGCCGGCGCCGGCAAAACGGTCATCTGCATCCTGGCAGCAATGACGGCAGTCAAAAACGGCAAGAAAGTCATCTACGTGGACAGCGAAGGCGGTTTTTCCGTCGAAAGGCTAAAACAGGTTGCTTCCAGCGCAAATGATGACTTCAAAGAAATACTAAACGGCATGATTTTCCTCAGGCCGACAACTTTTGAAGAGCAGAAAAAATCATTTGAGAAGCTGAAGGATATCATAAATGATAAAATTGGAATAATAATAGTTGACTCAATTGCAATGCTGTACCGGTTGGCGCTCGGCAAAAGCGAGGATTTCCAGGAAGTAAACAGGGAACTTGGAAGGCAGATAGGGTATCTAACAGAGATTGCAAGGAAAAAAAACATACCCGTCCTGATAACTAACCAGGTCTACATGGATTTTGATGAAAGGGACAAGGTAAACATTGTTGGCGGCGATATTCTCAAATACGGAAGCAAATGCCTGATAGAGCTGCAAATAACCCCAGACGGAAACCGAAGGCTTATCGTCAGAAAACATAGAAACATACAAGCCGAACGCGAGCTGTTGTTCAAGATAATTGAAGCCGGCATAACCAGCACAAAAGAGAGCAAAGGGTTCAAGTTGTTCTGATTTCTCTCCCCAAAAGCTTTTTAAAGCCCTATGTATAATCTTAAGCCTATGGGGAGCAAT
>JBBSWR010000221.1:0-1261 GCA_038046185.1 Nanobdellota archaeon | reverse complement strand
CTTTCTTGGATGGAATTCTGCCTCCGACAATCTGGCATATTATGCAGTTTTCCCGGACTTTGTCTGCCATTATTTAACACCCAGAATTTTTGAAATATCATCCAGATTGATTCCGCTCTTCGGCTGATCAATTTCCGAATTGGCTTTATCCTGCTTTTTTGTTTTCTTTGGAGGCTCTTCCTTTTTGGATTGAGCATCCTCGATTTTCTTTTCCGAAAGAGGCGCAAATTGCGGAACAAACGGCTTTTCTTCCTTTTCTGTTGTGCCACCAAGCGCAGCAGCGAGCTTGCCGCCTATCAGTTCAATTTCGTTTTCATTCATAGTTTTCTGCGGCAAAACAAAATTTATGCCGTCATTTTCCTTTCGCGGAATTAAATGGACCATAAAATGCTGCGCTCTCTGGCCTGCAGCAATTCCGTTTGCCACTATGATATTAGTGCCCTGGGCATCAATGGAGCGAAGCATTGAATTGGAAAGCGCTTTCACAACCAGGAAAACATCAGCAACATCTTCATCCGGAAGCTGAGGCATGATGGAATAGTGCTCCTTCGTCATTATGAGAGTATGCCCTGGATTTCCGGGATTGATATCCAGAATTCCAATAACTTTTTCATCTTCGTAGATTTTCTTCGCCTGAATTTTGCCGGAAATTATCTGGCAGAAAATGCACTGCTTCTTCTGAAAATCCTTCAGCTCCTCGGGAGACATATTTTTTATTTTCTCCTGCAAAGCCTTCAGCTGTTCCTGCGACATGTTTTCGTCTGCCATGATTAATTATTATTTTGGTTTATTATAAATAAATTGCTGATTCAGCACAAGAGCTGTTCAGGTGATTTGGTTATCCTTGTTGATTCACCGACGCCTTCAACAAAAAAAGATATTTGCCCTGCATTTGACTTCATGCACAGGTATCCGGGGCTTCCAATTTCCAAGCTGCCTGCATAAAATGAGTGCTTAATGTCATTTCCGGCTGCCAAAAATAGGTTATTTGCTGCCCGTGTCTGAAGAGAATCCTTTATAATTGGCACCGCGTCAAACGAACTAGGATTGATCCCGGCTTTCAAATCCAAGAAATAAACTTTTTCGACATTGCACGGCATCTTGAGCGTCTTCAGTTCCTTTTCACCATACCTCAGTCCCTGATTCAGGTTTCTCAAGTCAATCTCCATTCTCGACAAATCAGCCTGGCACGAGCGCGAAGATATAAGATTGATAAGATTATATCCGCCAAATAAAATAACAGCAGAAATCAGGGCAATTA
>JBBSWR010000220.1:0-2509 GCA_038046185.1 Nanobdellota archaeon | reverse complement strand
AACAATAAATGAAATTTTTGAAAATAAGGATTTTGAAGTTTATTGGCCGAAGCCCGGAGCAAAAACAAGGAACCCCGAAGCCGAAGCAGACGCTGTGTGGCGCAAAGATACAAAAGAGTACGAAGGGAGGTACCAAATTTACAGGCAGGCGCTCGGGATAGAATCAAAAATAAGGAAAGCGCATGATTTTCTTGAACAGCACAGGACAAAGCTCGAAGACGGGCAAAAGAAGCATGGCCCTGACCTGAATTATATCATAGCCACGCTGGCAATTGAATCAGAATTCGGGGAGTATGTTGGGAGGGTTCCGGCTTTTAATTCCTTAGCCACAAGATATCTTCTAACAAGAAATGAATTATACTACAAGTGGATAAAAGAACTCATTAAGTTCTCAAAAATTAGCAATATTGATTTATTTGCAATCAGGGGCTCAAGTGCAGGCTGCGTAGGCCTAGGCCAGTGGTCGCCTGAAATGCTGATAAAATATTTCACAAAAGATGGAGGGATAATAAGAAGCCCTTACCACATGCCTGACGCGGTGGAGGTTACATTTCTCATGTTTGTTGCAAATGGCTGGAAAAGTTCAGGAAATGGAAACAATGCCTCTAAACCTGAACCTTTTTCTGCAAATTGGCGCGCGATATGGTTTTACAACAATTCACCTTCTTATGTAGACGCCGTTTCTGAGATAGCGGCAAGCTTGAATCATAGAAAATAATCTCAAAGCCCAAAAGTCTTCTCGAATTCCCTCATCTGCTTTAATTTCTCGAAGAACTCAAATCCTTTGTCGGTCATGATGATATAGTCATAATTTTTCTTTTTGATTTTTTTTACTAACTCTTTGCCTACCATGTCTTCCAGGTATAAAGACATCTGCCCGTGCGACAGGTTGCTTTTGTACATCAGATGGGTGGGCTTTATCTCGCCGCCGCTGTTCTGGAGCGTAGCAAGCATATCCGTGATAATATCAAGCCTACCCCTTTTTCTTGGCATCCCGCAGCACCCTGATGAAAGTCATGAGCAAAATTAAATATCCAACCAGCTGTATTAATTCAGCAACTACATAATAAACATTGTCATAAAAAATAAATATTGAAAATATTTGGCTTACTCCAATGATTGCAAAGCTTGCTGTTACAAATTTAGATGCTGACTGCTTATTTTTCTTATAAGTATTATAATACTGCAAGGTTATCAATACTAATAAGGCAAGTGCGATTATGTGAAAAATAAAATATTCTAGCTCGCTGAAATAAGTCAGTATAATAATAAACAATACCATAAGAAAAATGTTTGATTTCGACTGGTTTTTCTGGTAAACTGAGTAAAGCATGTAAAGCCCGAGAAGAGTTAACAGCCTGTAAAGCAGGAAGCCAACAAAAAATAAAACATTGGATACCTGTACAGTTGGATATGTTAAAATAAAATCTCCCAGATGCCTTGTTACAAAAACTTTGTAATATATTGTAAAATTTGTAAGAATCTTGAAAAGAAATGACAGTGCTATCAGGAAAAATGAGCCGGCAAGATAAAGATAATTCTTGTTTTTCTTATTTAATTTATAGTACATTACGCTGAAAGAAGCTATAAGGAGAAGGACAAGAGCGCTAATAGCATCAATAAGCAAATCCTTGCTGTAAAACCATTGCGGTGTATAGACTACCTGAATCATTGTATTAGCTGTTAATTACTCCTTTAAAAAGCTTATGAAAGATGCTTCTAGAACTTCCTTTCACAGGCTATTAATAAAGGGCAGTTATTCAATTCTTATGATTTTAATGAGAAAGCACAAATCCAATTTTCATGTGAGAAACTTAACGCCAACCCTAACACCTCCAAGTGTTTCTGTCTTTCCAAGGGGGTACAGCACCCTGTACCCTCTGGACAAGATGGATGATTTTAGGGACAAATAAGTTTACAATTTTTGCGTAACATAAATAAAAAAAGTATAAAAGGTGATTTAAATGAGAATAGAAGAAGTAGGCGGGCTGAAAGAATCTGAGATGGATTTTTTAAGAATTCTGAGGAAGAAGCACACCGGCAAGCGCCAGTGGGCTGATGACAAAATAGATTATTACGTTTCAGATTCTGTTTAATTTTTTTCTTAATTTTTTCACAATACAACTAAATAAATTAATTCCTCAGGGAGGGAATTTACTATAGCACTAAAATCGTTTTATCCGCCCTCCACCCACCCTAAGCTGCAATACAATCTCGTGCAATTAATCATGAAAACATTTATATAATAGAATCATAACAATATTCAAATGGAAAAAGAAGACCCAATACCGAAAGATTTGTTTAATATTCTTGCATGCCCCCTGTGCAGGGCTGATTTGGAGTACACAAAAGACAAGAAAGCGCTTGTTTGCTCTGACTGCGGCACTAAATATCCAATAGAGGACAATGTACCTATCCTCCTTTCTCCGAAAGACAGAAAGCGGTTTAAGTAAGCAATAAATTTAAAAGCATTAATTAAATCTGTTTTCTTTAAGCCGCGATGGCACAA
>JBBSWR010000219.1:0-56311 GCA_038046185.1 Nanobdellota archaeon | reverse complement strand
GAAAAACAGCAAAGAAGTGATTCCAGTAGAGCATCCTGATACCATTGCAAAGAGTCTGGCAATAGGTGATCCTGGAGATGGTAGATATGTACTAAAACGATTAGCACAATACAATGGGTTTGCAGAAGAATGCAACAATAAAGAAATTTTAGATGCAATATTGCTTTTGGCTAGGACTGAGGGGATATTTACAGAGCCTGCAGGTGGTGTCTCTGTTGCTGTACTTCAAAAGATGGTCGAGCAGGGAAAAATTGACAAAAATGATTCTGTAGTGTGTTATGTTACTGGAAATGGATTAAAGGCAACTGAGGCAATAATGGAAGTTTTACCAAAACCAAAAGTAATGAAAGCAAATATCACAGAAATATCGGCGGTAGTAAACTAGCATGACAAATATCATATTTACAATTCCATCAGTGCTAAATCAAGGTGGAGGAGAAAAAAAGACAGAGATATCAGCTGATTCTCTAACTGATGCATTTTCAAAAATCTCCCAAGTTATGGGTGATGACTTTAAGAGACGAGTTTTAGAAGGTGATGGAACTCCACGTTCTCTAATTAACATTTACATTAATGGAAAAAACGCCAAGTTTTCTGATGGCATGAATACTGTTCTCAAAGATGGAGACGAAGTATACATCTTGCCAGCAGTTGCTGGTGGTTCAGATGAACTATCAAAAAAGGAATTAGACAAATTTTCTCGACAGGTAATGCTTGAAGAGATTGGATACCAAGGACAACTAAAACTAAAGAACGCCAAAATCTGTGTTGTTGGAGTAGGTGGTCTTGGTAATCCAATTACTACAAGATTGACTGCAATGGGTGTTGGAACTCTACGTATCGTAGATAGAGACGTAATTGAACTGTCAAATTTGCATCGCCAGACAATGTTTGATGAAGATGACGTTGGACAAGTAAAAGTGGAAGTTGCTGCAAAGAAACTACAAAAACTAAATCCTGATTGTAAAATAGAGGCACTAGCTGTTTCTGTAAATGATTATACCGCACTTGAGGTGGTAGAAGGTTGTGATGTTGTAGTTGATGCACTTGATAGCGTCAATGCCAGATATGCTCTCAACAAAGCATGTGTAAAGTTTGGTATTCCTTTTGTTACAGGAGCTGCAGTAGGAGTATCTGGACAGATATTTACCATATTGCCTGGCACCAGCGCATGTTATTACTGCATGTTTCCTGCCCTTGATGAGGATTCCATGCCTACATGTAGCATTGAGGGAGTCCATCCGTCTATTTTGTCTATAGTTGGGGGAATTGAAGTGTCTGAAACAGTCAAAGTGGTGTTAGGCAAAAAGCCCAGTCTATCTGACAAAATTTTACATGTAGATATTGAGAATCTAGATTTTACATTTACTCGTACATTTAGAGCAGAAGAGTGTCCTGTGTGCGGTTCTGGAAAAAAAGAAGAGATTGTAAAGGAGGAATTGATTCTAGAGGAACTATGTGGAAGAAACCAAGGCAAGAGGACTTTTTCAATTACACCTACCAGTACATTTGATCTTGATGTGAATATGGTAACTAATATTGCAAAACAAAAAGGATTCCTAATAGAGAATCAGGGCAAATTTGGATTGTCTCTTCGAACAAATGACATGTCAGTTAGTTTTATGAAAAAGGGCTCTGCAGTTATAGTTGGACCAAAAGATGAATCTGACGCTATAAGTCTCTATAATGAATTACTTGGAAAACAGATAACTCGACCAGTAAATTAATTATCTTGTATCTTGGAGTGATTCTATGAATAAATTAATTTTATTTGGATTTGCATTTTTGTTGATTCCATCAAGTAGTGTTTTTGGCGTAACCCAAACCCATCTTGGCGATAGCATCTTTGTGTTTGTCCAAACAACTATAAGAAATTCTGACGGTACTCTTGTTGTCTATCTTGAATCAACTAAATTTTCATATCTTAATGCACCTGCACTTGAATCGTTCTTGAACTATGAAGCGTCTCGAGGAAATGATCCTGTCATTACAATTGATGGACAACAATACCAAATTATTCGAAGAGCACAATCACAATCATTTAATTCTGAAGAACTAGTAGCAAGTACCATACTATCTGATAGTGTGGATGAAAAGCATGTGTTACTTACTAGATTTGCTCATGATGGATATCTTACAATTCCAGGTGATACCATGGAATCAGTGTGGACTTTTATCAGACCTATATCTTAGACTCTCTTTTTGATAGTAATACTCCAACACCTATTGCAAAAAATACTACCAGTGGCATGAATCTATACGGCTGGTTTGTCTGATTTGTAAAACCAGTTAGTATTGGAACTATTAGAAGTATTCCTGAGATTAATACCATGATTGACTCTCCGTGTTTTACTCCTCTTTTTGATACTAGGAACAATCCTACCATTAATGGAATCATAAATAATAAGACTAGTCCATCTGTTCTTAGCTGGTACGAAAAAGATGTAAAACCCATCCAAAATTCTTTTGCATCAAAACTTTCTTGCATTGCCTCACCACCTGAGCTCATAGACATTGCAGTAATGCCAACTGCAGCTATGATTGCTATGGTAGATAATGTAACAACAATTTTACTCTTTTTTGATATATCTGATCTTAAAATAAAGTAAATTGACATGGGTAAAAATGCTACAGTTAGCACCTTTGCTGGAATTGAAATAAGATATGATATTGGGGAAAGTTGCCAGAATCTATACACTGCATACAGAGATAACAGATAAAATAAAACCCAAAAATTGGTATATGTAGCCGAAGTGTCATAAGTTAAAAACAAATTACTCTGAATAATAATAATAAAAGCAACAATTCCAGCAAATCTTTTTTGAGTAATTTTTGTAGTAATCAAATAAGTTATTACTAGTAAACCAATACTTGCAAGAAAAGGAACTATCTTATCATTTCCAAATAACTTTAAGGAAATCAATAACAGTGTATACGTTACATGTGGTTCATCTTTTGGATAATTTGGGTTTCCATTAATGGCATCTTCGATAGTCCATCTGTTGTCTCTAATTGATTCCTGCAGTCTTTTCTTTATTGGTTGGTAGTCTTCCCAAGTTTCTTGCTGCCATAATTCTGAGGTTGTAAATCCTACATAGACTACTAAAATAACAACTAATGTGATAAATGCAGTCTTTTTTGAAACTTCAAAATTAAATATTTTTTTAAATAGTTTGGAAATTGAACTTGATAGTTTATTTTTATAAAATAAATACAATAATCCAAAAATAACAATTGATGAAATTATAACGCCATACGACCATACTCCTAATTCAAATAGATTGGGCAGTACTGGTTGAATATTTGGGATAATTGTTGTATTAGAGCCTACAATTAATGCAGGAAAAATAACTGATACAAAGCTAATCATAACTATAACAATTGAGAACAAAAAGACTATCAAAGGGATATTCCTTGAAACTGAAGAAAATGACTGACTTTTATCGTTATTTTCTTTCATTAAACTTGATAAAAAGTAGTCATAGTTAAATTTAGTTTTTAACCATTAACGCTTAGAATCTATGATTTTTTCTAAAACTTGGTAAACACCATTAGAAAGAAATTAAATGGATTAAATCTCTCTGTCTGGTTAGTTGCTAACTAGAGAAATTTTAGAAAAATATGATCTAAGTGGGATGTACAAAATATATGATATGTGGCCCGAAATTTCACATAAAGCATACGAATCTGATCTAGAGCCAATACATTTTGATAATATTGATCATATTGTATTTGCTGGAATGGGAGGTTCCGGCGCAATAGGCGATTTATTTTCCTCAATACTGTCTAAAAGTGATATACACGTATCTCTAGTCAAAGGTTATCTTTTACCAAAAACAGTAGATAAAAACACTCTAGTAATTGCCACAAGTATTTCTGGTAATACTAATGAGACTATGACTGTATTGGATTCTACAAAGAAACTAGATTGCAATTCTATTGCATTTTTTTCTGGAGGCAAGATGGAAGAATTCTGCAATAAAAATAAAATTCATTTTAGAAAGATTGAACAAACACATTCTCCCAGATCTTCATTCTGTACATTCACATATTCAATATTAAAAACGTTAAATTCAATGCTTCCAATTAAAAAAAATGACATCATAGAATCATTAAATGAGCTTAATAAAACACAAAAACAGATTTCATCTCAAAATCTGTCTGATTCAAATCCTGCAATCAATCTTGCCCGTTGGATTTCAGGAATACCTTTGATTTATTATCCTCACGGATTACAACCAGTTGCTACTAGATTCAAGTCATCTCTACAGGAAAATGTAAAAACTCATGCTATTATAGAAGATATTGTAGAGGCATGTCATAACGGTATAGTCTCTTGGGAAAAACCATCATCAGTACAACCAATATTGTTGCGAGGCAATAATGATTATGTCAAAACCAAGGAAAGATTTGATATCGTCAGAGAATACTTTGTGGAAAATAATATTGATTTTAGAGAGGTGCGTTCTGTTCCAGGCAATATCTTGACAAAGATTATTGCTTTAATCTATCTGCTTGATTATGCGTCAATTTATAGGGCAATTTTATCAAAAACTGATCCTTCTCCTGTACATTCTATAGATTACATCAAAAAAAGAATTTGAATATTTTTGTACATGAATATACATGACTGAACTAACCGATATATCTGATGAACTTGTCTCAATCATAATTCCTATCTATAACTCTGAAAAGTTTCTAAAATACTCTCTTGATTCTGTAATTAATCAAACTTACAAAAATATTGAAGTTATCTGTATTGATGACGGTTCAACTGATCCCTCTAAAGAAATTTTAAAACAGTATTCTGATAAAATTCAGGTCATCTCTCAGAAAAATCAGGGATTGGCAAGTGCATTGAATAATGGACTAAGCAAAGCCAGTGGTAAATGGATCAAATGGTTTTCACCTGATGATGTAATGTTTCCAAATGCAATTGAAACACTTGTTAATCAAATCAAAAAATTCCCTGATAATACAATAGTTTATTCAAATTGGGAGATAATTGATGAAAAAGGAAAAAAAATCCGGGACTTTTCTGAATCTGATTATAACAATCTTTCAGAATTTGATTACAACATTAGACTACTTGATGGTCAACAAATTAATGTAAATACTACACTAATTCCATCATCATTATTTCAAAAAGGATGTATTTTTAGAAACTTGGATGATCCTGTAGCAATAGATTATGACTTTTTTTTACAAGCAGCAATCTTGTATAAAATGAAATTTTTTCTTATTCAGAAATCCCTAATACAGTATAGAATTCATAGTAAACAGCTTTCGCATAATAATATTTTATCAACACTAAACTTTCTTGAACAAATTAAAAATGAGATCCTATCTAAACTTTCAAATGATGAGAAATTTTTGTACATTAATTCATTAAAAAATTATAAAAAAACATACTCTCTCTTAAAAATAGTCATGTTATACGGATTAAAACTTCTTAAAATATTACCGTCAAACATATCTGAACGTATTCTAGTATTTTATCTGAACTCAATACGCTCAAAACGATAGTCTTATGACATTCTATATTAAACTAAAGTTTTAGATAACTGACATGGAACTTCCTCTGGTTTCAATCATAATTGTAAATTTTAATGGAAAAGATCATATTGAAAAATGTCTTAACTCATTAAATAAAATTCTATATGAGCCTATTGAAATAATTGTAATTGATAATAATTCTTCTGATGATAGTGTTGAATTCATAAAACATAATTTTCCACACGTTCTAATCATTTCACTTGATACTAATTATGGATTTGCTGAACCAAACAACATTTGCTCCAAAACTGCAAAAGGCGAATTTCTCTTATTTTTAAACAATGACACAATAGTAACACCTAATTTTCTTATGGAACTTGTTCTTGAAATCAAACAAAATAACAAAATTGCAATATGCCAAAGTTTGTTGTTAAAACCCAATGGAATTATTGATTCCAGTGGTGATTTTATAGACAAGATTGGTATGGTTTACAATTCCAAACAAGAAATCAATCAAACACGAAGAATATTCAGTCCAAGAGCAGCTTCAATGCTGATACGAAAAGAGATCTTTTCCAAACTAGGAGGATTTGATGAAAAATTTGTATTTTCTTTTGAAGATGTTGATTTGGGATGGCGCTCCTGGATTTTAGGGTATGAGAGTATCGTTGTTCCAAAGTCCATTGTATATCATGTAGGGGGTATTACAACAAAAAAATTCAGATCAGAATCCACATTTCATGGAATTAAAAACCAACTATCAATGAAAATTACAAATTTTGAACTTCCATTGGTTTTTAAAAATTTATTTTTGTTTTTTATAATTTATGGAACACGGGAGATCAAAATTTGGTTTGATTATAAAATTAACGGAAAGACGATGGTCACATCTACAAAGTTTGAAGACACAATTGCACAAAAACCTGATTTTGGTACAGCAATCAAAAGTGTTTTTTGGCTATTTTCAAATATGGGTTATTTGATTTCCAAGCATAAGGATGTAAACTCTAAGAGAGTTTTGAGTACAAAAGAATTAGAAAAAATGAATTTAATAAGTAATATAAGACAATGACCATCTAGTAAACAAAAGTATATCCGGATATGAACAATTTGATTAAATAATGAACAAAAGTGACAAAATCATAATTTCATTTTATGGTTTTCTTGCTATTTCTTTTTTCATAGGGATTCTCTACACTTCATCCTTATATGATGAAATAACACTACCTGATCTAACTCCTCACACAGTTTCTGAATTGCATACTACAAAAATAGTTGATGGTGATAAGGAACTACTTTTTAATTTATTTTATGACGTTGAAAAATATCCAAAAATTTTACCAAAAAATATACTCTCTGTTACTATAATTAATAAAACTAAAAATGTAATAATTGCACGAGAAATTATTTCAGAACAAGGAATTACTAATTCAATTCTTGTAAGACATACATTTTCTCCACATGATTTTCATATTGTTGAAGTGTTAGATGGAGATGCTGTAAATACTAAAATCACTCAAAAATTTGAAGATCTTGATACAAAAGTCAAAATAACAACTGATGTTGAACTAAAATTAAAAGGACTTCTAAGCCCATTTGTATTTATACCAAAATCAAATTTGGAGCATGCTTTGGACACAGTTGTTAACAGCTTTATTCAATATGGTTTTTCAAAGTTTGATGCATCTGAAAGAACAGTAGATGACATATACCGGGAAATCCTTCTGCGACCTGCGGATAAATGGGGATTGATATACTATTCTAATCTTCTTAGAAATGGAACATTTACTGAAAATGACATCCGAACTGAATTACTATCTTCAAAAGAATTTGGTACACTAACTGCATCAAACAATCCAAAATTACTAAATGAGATAAATCCTGAAACCAAACTTTTTGTAGATTCACTTTATCAAGAAATTTTACGTCGTTCTGTAGATGAAAAAGGACTACGTTATTGGTCTACACTGCTAGAAGAAGGATATTTGACCAAATCTGAATTGCGCAAAGAACTGCTAAAATCACAAGAGGCATTAGATTTGAAAAGATTTGATGATACGCGAGGAATTATCAAAGAATTATACAAAGAATTATTGGGGAGAGAACCCACTTACAGTGAATTAACCAATTACAAATATTTGGTGGATATTGAAGAAATAACAATAGAGGGAATTCGTAAAGATCTTGAAGAAACACAATATTTAGCTAATAGTATTGAAATGAAAAAATAGCACTCTGATGTTTTCTATATTATTTTATAACCCACATCAATTGATTATTAATAACTATGAACACATCTTGCAAATCAAATCACTCTCCAAATGTTATTTGTTTAATCCGAAGATTTGACGATATAAAATATCCTATATTACTCACTTTAATTTTTCTAATTACCATTTCATACATTACATTCTTTCATCATCCCTATTGGTTTGAAACAGATGGTATATTGTACTATAATTGGGGTGTTGATATTCTGTCCGGAAATGGACAAAATGTAAAGATTCCTGACGCTCCAATAGGAGGTCCAATTTTGCATGTTATGTTAAATCCTATTTTTAATGATCCATTTCTTACTGGAAAAATAATCTCGCTTCTAAGTGGTACTGGAATAGTTTTTGTGTCATTTTTTATAATTAGAAATGTTTTTGATACAAAAATTGCACTATTGGGACAATTATTTGTGGCGATAAATCCAAGACTCCACCTACTTTCAATCGAATCCGTAAATGAACTATTCTCAATTTTTCTCATTTTTATTTCTCTATTTTTTATTACTAGAAAATCAATACGTATACCTGATCTATTGATAATTGGCTCTCTTCTTGGTGCCGCATCTCTAATTCGATTTCAAGGCATTCCTGTATTGATGTCATTATTGATTTTTGTAATTCTTCATAGAAATAATATTAAACAAAATATCTTTTTTTGTGTAATTTTAGGTTTAACTTTCTTAGCTGCATTTAGTCCTATGATCTTTTATAATTATACAATTCATGGAACCCTTTTTGATAATGACACTGATCTCTACATGCTTTGGTTTAATAAATATCAAACTCCTGAATGGCAAGAAAAAATAATTGAAACACAATTGACAGATCCAAAACCTGGATCAGTTGGAATAACCACTGATTTTAATTTATTTTTGAAAAATTATCTCCATAATGTCTTTTTTAGAAATGCAAGCCATCTTTTTAATTTCAATTCGTTTATGAATATGTCTATTGTTACCGTTGTACCATTCATAGGATTTATTCCAGTTTTAGGCGGATTTCTATATCTAACTCGTCAAAATATGAATAAACACACATTACTAATTGTTGCACTTTCTACACTTTCAGTATTTATTTTGGTTTTAATATTTGGTCAAATTACAGAACACTTTTTTGCAATTTTCATCATACCTCTGATTGTATTAGGTGTTTTTTATTTACGAACTTTTAGCAAACAGCTTCTACCTCTTCTAATTTTGTCTGTGATCTATTTCTCAATGATCTCTATTGTCAGTCTAGCTGCTCCCTATCAACTTTTACCAATGTGGTTAATTATTCCTACTCTCAGCTCTATATTTTTCCTCAAAACACTTCCATCTGTCTCCCAAAAAATCTTTAGGAAAATTCACTCAAACAAAATTATTTTTTCATCAGTTATAATTATTATCGTTTTACAATTAGGTTTTTCTTATGGATTTCTGAATCTACATCTTTATGAAAATAACTTACTTGATCAATCTTCAATATCACAAATAACTACAAACTCCTACTATAATCAGTCAATCAGAGTTTTTAATAATGATGATGTATTGCCTTCAGGACTTGAATATGAAGAAATAGGAGATATTCTATCACATGAAGAAAATATTGAAAATAAATACGTCATGGCGAGATTTTCAGGATATTCTTATTATGCACACAGTAAATTTCTTCACGCATATCTAACAGAAGGTGTTACTAATGATACATTAGATAACTATATTTCAAGAAAAAATTGGTCAAGTTATGATATATACATATCAAATATATTCAGTTTTCCAAATGATCGATTCAATTCTATACATCCTATTCCTGATTATATTGTGTATCAACCAGTTCCACCACATTCCATTCCTCAAAACTTGAATCAAACTCAAGCATATGACTTGATGATTCTATCTGATCCAGCTAATCCAAAAATACCCTCAAATTTTGAGTTTCTTTATAAATCAAATAAAACTGGTTCTGTTTTATATAAAATTCATCATAATATTGTAAAATAAACAGATTCTCAATTTAGGTTTTGATTATGAACCAGATAAACCTTAATCCATACAAAATTCCTTTTGTCTTTTTATTTGCCTGTGATTTTGATTCACCATGTCTTTTTCTGAATGTGATCGGGATTTCAACAATTTTGAGCTCATTTTCAATTCCGATCATATTAAAATACGGTATAAATGCCCAGCCATCAGGATCAATATTCCTGTTATAGTCTTCAATCATTTTATTGATTAGTTTTTCTAATGCATCTCTTCTAATACATCTGTAAGTACATCCTACATCAGTAAATGACACTATTCCCATATGTAACAAACTAAAATATTTTAATTGAATCAATTTTGCAAGAAAAAAATTACCCCAAGTATTGAACATACCATTTTGGTTATTTTTTTCTGTTAACACTTGAATTAATCTAGTTCCTATCACCATATCACATTCATCTAGATAAGGTACTAGTTTTTCCATATCATGTCCTACGTAGGTTCTATCACATTCTGTTAAAACAATTACATTGGCATTTGTTTCTAGAGCTTTTTTTAACCCCTGCAAACATGAATCAGCAAATCCTTTATTCTCTTTTTTCTCAATAACAAGCGCACCAGATTTTTTTGCAATAGATACCGTTTGATCACTACTATGATTATCAACTACTATGACATTTTCTACATGTTTCTGTGACTTGTAATCATTAATTACATTTGCAACATTATTTTCTTCATTATAAGCTGGAATTACAATTGTGATTTTTGGATTTATAATTGGATTGTTATTAAGATAATCTGATGATCCAGTCCTATAGCGTTTTCTTTTAAGTAAAAACATTAATGCAAAACATAACCAAATCAAGTCAGCTAATAAAATCCATTTAATGTACATAGAAAAGTAAATTCTTTCTACAAAACTCATTCCATTAAGTAGTGCTTGTAAACCATTGATAGCCAAAAAAATAAGACTTAATGTAACAAAAACTAGATTAACTATACATAGAACTAAAAATGATAATGCTAAAGTAAGGTAAATTTTTCCCATTTGTTTTCTTTTTGTTATTCTGACTATCTCTTTAAAACTCAATCTCTATTTCAGGTTTTTTCATTTCCAAGAAAAAACTTCATCGTTACAAATCCTACAAAAGTTAGAAACCAAACTGTGGTTAATCTTATAAATAGTATTAATGCAGTAGCTATTGACAATTTTACATCATGTTTAAGTAATAACCCAATAAAAATACCTTCAGTTACACCTATTCCTGCAGGCAAAAATGAAATAATGCCATAAATTAATGATGAAAAAAATATTTGAATTGACTCAACAACTCCAATATCAACATCGAGTGCAACAAATCCAAAAAAGATTGCAAAAGCATCAATGATCCATAAAATTGTACTAATTATCCATCCGAATCCAATAATTCTAGGAGTTTTTAATGAATTCACCGAGTCTGATATGTTTAAATCTGATGGAAAGATTTTTTGAAAAATTTTTTTTCGAATAATTGTTTGTTCAAATTTTTCTAACCAATCATGATTTCTAATTATTAAATATACTAAAAATAGTAAAATTAATGCAACAGTTCCACTAATTACCACGTGTATTGAGAACACTACTATTAATGAAAGTAACAAAATTGTCGTAACAGCTAAAAAATCATGATATCTTTCTGCAAGAATCATTGGAGCTGTTCTTGAAACTGAAAACCCATATTTTCTTTTTAAAAAATGTGATTTAATTAACATCCCTGCTCCGCCGGGAGTTACTATCATCGACATTCCTGCAAGACAAATTTTAAAATTTTCCCAAAATGATAATTTTATACCGGAGCTTTCTAAGAATTTTTTTTGTCTATAACTTCTTAAAGAAAATGAAATCATTTGCAATCCAATTATTATTACTAAAAATTCGTATTTTATATTGTAAAAAATTGAAGATATTTTATTAATGTCGGAATAAAGAACAATTCCCACATATGTTATCATGATGATAATTATGATACTAAATCCATTATTTTTAATCAAATTTGATTTTTTCATAAGTTTATTTACTACAAAATAAAACAGTAATTAACTTATTACAATTTCCAAACGTGAATACAACAATTTAGTATCAAAAATTCTAATTATTAGGTAATTACACATAAAAACAGCACTAACTCTTCTATGAATATTTTAAATCATACTATTTTAATATGGATTCTAAGAATTAACTTCTATGAAAGCTGTAATTTTGGCTGGTGGTATTGGAACACGCATTTCAGAGGAATCTTATCTAAAACCTAAACCTATGATCGAAATAGGTGGTATGCCAATATTGTGGCATATAATGAAAATTTATAGCGCATATGACATTAATGAATTTGTTATATGTTTAGGTTACAAAGGATATCAAATTAAAGAATTTTTTGCAAACTATAATCTACATATGTCAGATATCACTATTGACATTCAAAAAAATAATTTAGAAATCCATTCTTCAAATGTTGAACCATGGAAAATAACCTTGGTTGATACAGGAGAAAATACCATGACCGGTGGACGAATTAAACGCATTTCTAATTATGTTGATGATACTTTTTGTCTCACTTATGGAGATGGCGTTTCTAATGTCAATATACAAAAATTAATTGATTTTCACCAAAAAAATAAGTTCATTGGAACTCTAACAGCTGTTCAACCTCCCGGCAGATTTGGAATTTTAGAAATTGAACAAAACAACGTATCTAGATTTCAAGAAAAACCATCAGGTGATTATTCTTGGATCAATGGAGGATTTTTTGTATTTGAACCATCTATAATGGATTATATCCAAGACGATAATACTGTTTTTGAACGCACACCTTTAGAAACTCTTTCAAAGAATGGTCAATTGGGAGCCTTCAAACATACTGGATTTTGGCAATCTATGGATACAATTCGTGACAAAAATTATTTAGAATCACTATGGACATCAAATCAAGCTGCTTGGAAAATTTGGTAATTAGATAAATTGATTGAATTAGATGACTTTCTAAGGAATTCTTTGTTAGATGCGAATGAAAATTCAGCAAAATTGCGAGAAGACATTCTAAATTTAGTTAAAAAATATTCGGTCATCACTCATTCTAGAAAACCGTTTTGTCCAGGTAAATCTATTGTACCAGTTGCTGGAAAAGTTTTTGACGAAAATGACTTACAAATGCTTGTTTCTTCTTCTCTAGACTTTTGGTTAACTTCAGGACGATTTAATTCTGAATTTGAACGAGTTCTAGGTAAAAAACTAAATTCTAATTTTGTTATTACTGTTAATTCTGGTTCATCAGCAAATCTTTTGGCTTTATCTGCCTTAACCTCTGATCAATTGGGCGAACGTAGATTATTACCTAATGATGAGGTCATAACTTTGGCTGCAGGATTCCCTACAACTGTTAATCCCATCATTCAAAACAATTTAGTGCCTGTATTCATCGATGTTGATATTCCTACATACGTTCCAAATTACAAACTTGTGGAGGATGCAATTTCCGATAAAACTCGGGCAATTATGCTTACACACACACTAGGTAATCCATTTGATGCAGAAAAAATCAGTAAATTAGCAAAAGATCATAATTTATGGCTAATTGAAGATTGTTGTGATGCATTAGGTAGTCTTTTTGCAGGTAAATCTGTTGGCACATTTGGTAATCTGGGAACTCTGAGTTTTTACCCTGCTCATCATATAACTATGGGTGAAGGAGGAGCAGTTTTCACTGATGATCCAAAATTAAAAAGAATTTTAGAATCGTTTAGAGACTGGGGTAGGGATTGTTTTTGTGCTCCTGGACACAATAATACTTGTGGAAAAAGATTCGAATGGAAAATCGGTGAAATGCCATATGGGTATGATCACAAATTCATTTATTCACATCTTGGATATAATTTTAAAATAACTGATATGCAAGCTTCCGTAGGATTAGCTCAATTAAATAATTTAGAACATTTTATTCAAACCAGAAAAAATAATTTTTCATATCTTAAAAAAGGATTAAAACAATTTGAAGATAATTTAATTTTACCTGAATCCACACCAAACAGTGATCCTTCATGGTTCGGATTTACTATTACAATTAAAGAGAATTTATCTTACACAAAAAAAGATCTTATTGAATTTCTCAGTTCCAAATTAATTGATACTAGACCATTGTTTGCAGGAAATATTACAAAACAACCATATTTTAAAAATATCAAATACCGAATTAACGGTTCGCTTAGAAACACAGAGATGATAACATCCAATTCATTCTGGATTGGTGTTTATCCAGGTTTGACAAAAGAAATGCTGGATTATGTTATCCAAACTTTTGACTTATTTTTTAATAAAAAATAATTATTTATACAATTCAAAATTTTTCAAATACCATGAATACGTTTTTTTAACTCCCTCATCAATAGTAATTTTTGGTTTCCAGTGAAAAACATGTTGTGTTTTTTGCATATCTGCTATTGCAACTTCTGAAAATCTATCTATTTTTCGTATATTAGTCTCATTTCCCCATGATGCATGATATTTAATTTTCATTTTTTTTTCGCATAATCTCATAATTTGTTTGACAGAAGATTTTTTTCCGGTCCCAATGTTAAAAATACCTGTTTTATTCTTCATATCTTTAGCAATTAATAATAAAATATCTATTGCATCATCAATATGGATAAAATCTCTAAACGAATCTTGAAAACCTAATTTAATTTGTCTTCCTTTTATTGCTGAAATCATTAAATCTGAAAAAAGTCTTCCATTAGAATCATATTTTCCATATGGCGTAAAAATCCTTGCTGTCACTATGGGCAATCCTAAATTTTCTGCATAATATTGAGCTAAGTTTGTTTGTGTAGCTTTTGAAATACCATAAACTGTATTAGGTGATATTATATCAGTCTCTTTGACGGGGAGTTTTTGAGTAGCATATTCAAAAGAACTTCCAAAATTAATAATTTTCTTTACACAATTAATTTTTTGAATAGTTGAAAAAATATTATTTGTGCCAAAAACATTTGTTTGAAAGATTTTTCCAAAATTATCTTGAGATGGATTAACCCCATATGTTGCACAATGAAATATTAAAGAAGGTTTTATCTCTTTAATTGTATTAGAAATTTTCCTTTCATTAAGTATATCTATGTGATAAACTTTGATTTTATTTTTTACTTCTGAAATTCTCCATTCATTTGAATTTGGTTTAATAATTGTAATTATTTCGTTTTTTGACTTAAGCAATCTATGAATTAAATTTGCGCCTAAAAACCCTGCACCACCTGTAATCAAAATTTTTTCCATAGGTTTACTTTTATTGATTAGTTTTTATGTTTTTAAATTCTTTATACAGCATAACCGAGTTTTGAGTTTCATCTAAATTTCATAAAAAATCATCTTTTAAGAATAAACCATAAAAATTTTAATCCAAACTTAATTCCTTTAGATTTTTTTGTAACCTCAGATTTTGATACACCAAAACGTTTTCTAAATGTTAATGGAACTTCTACTATTTTCAAATCTTTTTCAATAGCTAACATAGTCATATACAATGAAAATAACCAATTTTTTGGATCTAAAATAGCCTTATCTTCGGGATTTGTTAATTTCTCAATAATTTTAAGCAATGCTTCTCTGCGAATAACTCTATAAGAACATCCTACATCGGTTAATTGAACTATTCCAAAATGTGCTAAACTAAAATATTTTATTTGTAATAATTTTGCTAAAAACAAATTTCCCCAAACATAAAACATGCTATTCTGATTTCCTTTTTCTGTCAGAGTTTGCACTTGTCTTGTACCCACCACCATGTCACAGTTTTTTAAATATGGAATCATTTTTTCGAGATCGTTTGGGGAAAAGGTTCCATCTGCATCTGAAAACCCAATTATGTTAGCATCTGTCTTTAATGATTCTCTAAATCCTATAATGCAAGAATCTGTGTGTCCTTTATTGACTTTTTTTTCTATTACTGTTGCGCCATTTTTTTTTGCAATTTCTACAGTTTGATCTGAACTGTTATTGTCCACTACAATTACCTTTTTTACATAATCTTGTGAAAAAAACCCTTTAACAACAGACTCGATATTTTCTTCTTCATTATACGTGGGAATCATTACACAAACATTTGGAATTTGATTTTCATAATTTTGCAAATAATGTAATTCTATATCAGTTTTATATGATTTTCTTTTGAATGCAAAACCAAGAGCAATTATTAGCCAAACTGTATCTACCAAAATCACCCATTTCAAATATTTTGAGTAATAGATATTTTCAATAAGATTTCCCCCTTCTATTAAGACATTTACGCCATCCGTGATCCAGAAAAATAAATTTAAAATAAAAAATGCTATGTGAACAAAAAATAGGATTACAAAACTTATGAAAATTGAAAGGTATAATTTTCCCATAAAGATAAGAGCTATCTATAAAGTTAATAAACTATTTAATTAACTGTAGGATTAGTTTTTGAAATATTTATTTTTATATTAATCTCCCTCTTTAATTAAAATAAATACACTTATGTGTATTTAATCAAACATCAATATAATGTATCCAGCACATCATCAAGTACCTGTTGGTCATATTGACAAATGTCAGGTATGTAACTCAGACAATCTTCACCTAATTCTTGATCTTGGACATCAACCTCTATGTGATTCACTTCTTACACCTGAAACAATCAATGAACCAGAAATAACTTATCCTTTACGAATGATTTGGTGTGAGGATTGCTCTTTAGTACAAATAGATTATTGTGTTGATGGAAGCACAGTTTTTCACTTAGATTATCCATATAGAACAGGAGTAACTAAAGAATTAGTAGAATATCTAAATGAAATGGGAAACTCTCTCATATCAAAATACGAATTGAAAAAAAATGATTTGGTAGTGGATATAGGTTCAAACGATGGAACATTATTGATGGAATTTAAACAAAAAGCTTTGAAAGTTCTTGGAGTCGAACCAACTAACATTGCAAAAATCGCAAATGAAAATGGAATAGAAACTATACAAAAATTTTTCAATACCAACACTGCTTCAGAAATCAAACAAAACTTTGGCTGTGCTTCATTAATTATCTCCACCAATATGTTTGCACATATGGCTTCTATAGGAGAAGTAATTACTGGAATTGGGGACTTATTAACCGATGACGGTGTGTTTGTTTTAGAATGTCATTACCTGTTAGATGTTATTAAAGGTGGACAGTTTGATACAATATACCATGAGCATCTTAGAACATATTCTCTGAAATCACTCATGAAACTTTTCAGCTATTACAATTTTACTGTAACTGACGTTGAAAGAGGAAGTAGATATGGTGGTAACATACGATTACATGTCACTAAAGGAAAAAATAGACCAATTTCTCAAAATGTATCATCTTTACTTATCTTAGAAGAAGAATCTGGTCTATACAAACTAGAAACTTATAGAACTTTTGCTAAACGTGTTAAAAAAGCAAAAAAAGATTTTCTAAATCTATTATTAGAATTAAACAAAAATGATAAATCAATTATAGCCAATTCATGTCCTGGCAGATGTGTAACTCTGCTAAATTACTACGGAGTAGATGCAGAGATGATTCCGTATATCACTGAACAGCCAACTTCCTTAAAACTTGGAAAATTCTTACCTGGAAAACATATCCCAATTGTAAATAATGAATCTCTCTTGCGTAAGCAACCTGACTATGTAATTCTTTTAGCATGGCATTATGCTGAATCGATAATTAAGCAATTAAAGGAAAGAGGCTTAAAATCCAAATTTGTTATACCTTTACCAGATCTAAAAATTTTGGAGAACTAAAATGACTACAAATATAGCTATAATCGGTTCAGGATTTGGAATGTATGGTCTTTTACCTACATTTAGTGCTATTAATGAATGTGAGGTAATCAGTATTTCTGGAAGAAATTCAACTAGGATGGAAAATTTCTGTACAAAATATAATGTTAAAAGATATTCAAATTGGAAAGAGATGATTCAAAAACAAAAACCAGATGCTATTGCAGTTGCAGTAGTTCCAAGTCATCAATACGAAATAGCCAAGTTTGCTTTAGATAATAATATTGGAGTTTTTGCTGAAAAACCATTAACTGTTTCTTTAGATGATTCCATAGAATTAACAAAATTAGCCAAAAAAAAAGCTTGCCAAATATGATGGATTTTCTTTTTCCAGAAATTCCAGAATGGAAAGAAACCAAAAAAATTCTTATTAGTAACATATTAGGCAATATTTCTCAATTTAAAGTTGAATGGAAATTTCTTAGCTATGACTCGAAAAACAGAATTAATTCTTGGAAAACCGATAAAACTCAAGGGGGTGGAGCTCTTTCTCATTTTTGTTCACATACTTTTCATTATATGGAATTTTTTTTAGGTAAAATTCAATCCATAGACTCTGCCTTCTCTTATTCAAAGAAAAGTGTTAATCATGCAGAAACAGGAGTATCTATGAATGTTCTGTTTGAAAGTGGCTGTTATGGTCAAATAGATTTGGATATTGCTTTTTCAGGAACTCCGATTCATAAATTAGAATTTTTCTCTAATAGGGGTAATATCGTTCTACAAAACTTGACTACAAATATTGTAGACGGTTTTGAATTATTCCTTTCCACAAATGATGAAAAAAAGCCTATTTTACCCACAAACCATTTCATCAATGTTGATCCGACTGAAGATCCTCGAATCAAAGCAATTTTGCCAATTGCTAAACGATTTATTCATTGGTGTGAAAATGGAATTTCTTCCAAGCCTGATTTTGAAGATGGTCTGAGAGTACAGGAATTAATTGAATTGACTAGAAATTCACACTCGTAATCCATAAAACATAGATAACTATGAGAAATAGTATTGTTGAAATGATATTCAAAGATTTCTTTAATAAAAAAACCATTCTGATAACTGGTCATACCGGTTTTATAGGTTCTTGGTTGACTTTATGGCTAAAACTATTAAATTCAAAAATTATTGGATTATCATTAGATTATCCTACACAGCCTTCTCTCTTTCAAACTCTACAACTAGAAAAAAGCATTCATCATTACTTTGGAAATATTAATGATATACAAACAATCAAAAAATTATTAAAAAAATATAATCCTGATATCGTCATTCATTTAGCTGCTCAACCATTAGTAAAAGAATCATATCTCTCTCCAGTTGATACATTTCAAACAAATATTATGGGAACTGCCAATCTATTAGAATCACTTCGTAACTCTTCTGTCAAGTCGTGTATTATTATGACTAGTGACAAATGCTACAAAAATTTAGAATCAACACGTGCTTATGTTGAAGATGATCCTTTAGGAGGAAATGATCCTTATAGTGCAAGTAAAGGTGCTGCAGAAATAATTACTCATTCTTATAAAAAATCCTTCTTTGAAACCGAACAACATACTAGAATCTCTACGGTTCGTGCTGGAAATGTTATTGGCGGTGGTGATTGGGCCTCAGACAGAATAATTCCTGATTGCGTTAGACATTTTTCCCAAAACTTACCCGTTTTTTTAAGACATCCTGATTCAGTAAGACCATTTCAATACGTTTTAGAACCTATTTCTGGAATTCTTAGACTCACAGTAAAAATGTGGTCAGATTATTCCTTTGCTGACTCATGGAACTTTGGACCTTCTCATATTCGCAAACCTACAAAAGTCAAAAATGTGGTTGATATGGTAATCAAAAATTGGGGCTCAGGTGAATGGAAAACCTCAAAAACTGAATTATCCTTCAAAGAGTCCAAATTCCTTCTTCTAAATTCTCAAAAAGCTTCAAAAAAATTGTATTGGAAATCTGTATTTGATTTGAAAACTACCATTTCTGAAACTGTTAATTGGTACAAAACATTCTATAATAATCCTAAGGAAATTATTCCTTATTCAGAAAATTGTATCTTATCCTATGTCAAAAAAGCTAAAGAGATTAAATTAATGGATATGTGACGATTTGAATTTTATACAACCATCTATTAACCATTCTTTCATCTCAAATTTTTTCTCAAGTAATAAATTGCCACTTATTATTACAATGATCTTCTTTTTTTCAATGCTATATATCGATTTTTTTCATCATACAGTTTGGTCAGAACAAGATGGCATCTACTATTATTACAATGGAAAGGAATTTTTTGATGGAAATGCACAAAATATTCAAATTATAGGTGCACCATTTGGAACTTCAATAATTTATGAAGTGTTAAACCATTTCTTTGCAAAACCTTTTGAAATTGCTAAAGGTCTTTCTCTAATCAGTGGTACTGTAATTGTACTAGTCTCTTATTTCATTGTCAAAAATATATTTAATTCTAAAATTGCAATTCTTTCTCAAGTTTTCATAGCAATTAATCCAAGGTTTCAATTTCTTTCTTTTTCTGCACTTAACGAATTAATGCCAATTGCTACAATCACTCTAAGCTTATATTTTTTAACAAAAGAACATTTAAAAAATTCTCATGTTGCCATTATTGGTTTACTTCTTGGTTTATCATTTATGATGCGTTATCAATCTATATTCATAGTTCTAGGAATTCTCATTTTCTTATTCTTACGAAATAAGAATCATCGTCAAAATCTTACTTATTCTGTAATTCTTACTCTGATTTTTGTAATATCTGCTAGTCCTATGTTAATTTACAATTATCTTACTTATAACAATCCTATGGAAAATGATACTAGTTTCTATTTATTGGCTTTATTCAAATATCAAACCCCTGAATGGCATGAATCTGTCCAAGAACTTCGAACTGAAGGAATTTCTACACTATTCTTTAATGATCCAAATTTATTTTTGAAAAATTATCTTTTTAACATATTTTCTCATAATCCAAATAAGATTTTTAATTTTGGAACTTTTGATAATCTCTCTCTAATACCTCTAATTCCTTTTATTGGATTTATTACAGTAACATTGGGTTTTTTTTATGTTGCAAAAGTTTCAAATGATAAACGAAGCTTGATAAGCCTAATTATTTTAGGTATTGTTTTTTTCTTAGTGTTATTATTTGGAGAATTTTCAGAACATTATTTTGCTATCCTGTTTATTCCTTTGTTGTCATTAGGAATACTTTCCATAAATAAAATTAAAACAAATTTTCTTCCATTGTTAATTCTATCAGTCGTATTATTCGCTTTCCTATCAGTAATTCCTGTCTATCGTTCATATCATTTTTTACTTCTTTTATTACCTTTCTCTATTTTGAATTCAATTTTTCTCATTGAATTTTTACCCAAAATTTTTACTAAAAAATCTAAGGGGGAAAAAACTATTTGAAAATAATAATTTTAATTTCTATAATAATACTTCTTAATATTGGATTTTCATACAAGCTTTTCACATCTACTCTGTATGGAGATAGCTTTGAATCCATTGAATCTGAATTTTCCAAGATCTTACAACCAAAATTTGAAAACTCTGTAAATGAATATCAATTCATAGGAAATTTACTCAAAAATCAATCTAATATTGAAAATAGTTACATAATGGCAGAATTAGTAAATTATGCATACTATTCAGGAGGAAAGTTCCTTTATACCGATTTTCGTGAGGGAATACCCTCCGATTCAATACATGATTTCATAAAAAGAAAAAATTGGTCCGAATATGATCGTTATATTTCTAATATTCACAGCTATCCTAGAGATAAGAATGATTTGTTTAATCCAATTCCAGACTATGTAATTTATCGTAAAATTCCTTATGATAATAATACTACTTGGTTTCAAAAACCAACTTTCTATGCTGATGTATCAATTTTAGAACATCCTGATAGTCTTCCTCCATACTTTGAACTACTTTATCATTCCAATAACACCAATACATTTGTCTATAAAATCCATCATGGAAATTAATGTCATATATTATTTAACTAATGATTTGATATGCATCGTTTCATTTTATTAAATTACATAAAACCATCATTAATTGTCTTGAATAAGATCTTTTTTTGAAATTTTCTTTAAAAATCTTACAGGGACTCCTCCCCAAATTTCATTATCAGATACATTTCTATTTACAAATGAATATGCAGCTATAATCGAATTTTCTCCAATAGCGACATTTGGCATTATAGTACTATGTGTCCCAATTTTACAATTTCTTTTTAGAATTACTGGACCATTTTTTTTATCTATGGTTGAATTAGAATAGATTGAACAATGAGAGCCAATTTGAACATAATCTCCAATTTCTACACCATATTGACTATTGATGTAGGTAAATGAACCAATATCAAAATTTCTACCCATCTTTAGATTTTCTGGATATTGTACAATATAGTTATATTTTGTAAGTTTTGCGTGTTTTATGATTGGTTTTTTCCAATTATCTTTAGTCAATTTTTATCCTCAATATGTAATCTCTTTCTTAAGTAGTTTATGATCGATATTTATTTTCTCTAAATACTGAATGATCTTTTTTGCAGCTAAGCCATTTCCATACACATGTCTAATTCTAAGAGTTGACTTTTGCATCAAAAGAGCTTTTTTAAGTGCAGTAGAAATTAATTTTTGAGAAAATCTTGTAACATCCATCACATTTGGTCCTCTCTCTCGTCCTTTTTGCCTATCTCCTATGTTTATGACTGGAATTTTAAAAAGTGATGATTCTATAATTCCACTACTAGAATTCCCTACTAACACTTTACAATTCTTCAGCAAACCCAAATAATCTTCTCTTGGTAATGATCTAAAAAACTTTATTGAATTATACTTTGTAAATTTTTGTATTATTTTATTTATGGAATTATTACCTGTATCTATATTTGGTCCAATAATTATTGCATTATGTTTTGTTTTGATTACTGCTCTTAACGTAGAAAGCATTTGTTCTTTGCTTTTATCTGGCTCTGTTGTATCTGGATGCTGAAGAACTATAATTTCATTTCCTGTTAAATTCAAATCATATTTTAAATTTAATTCTTCTAAACTTGATATCTTATTTTCAATGACTTCATCTATGCTTAATGAACCTGTTTGAATGATATATTTTGGATTTTCACCCATTTTTTTAATCCTAGTTGCACTCTTTTTTGTTGCAGCAAAATGAATATTTGATATTTTAGTTATGGCATGTCTCGTATATTCGTCCAATCCTCCTGATTTATCTCCACCATGAATATGCACATTTGGTATATTTTGATGATATGCCGCTATTGCAGAAGATAGCATTTCATACCTATCTCCAATTATTATATTCAAATCTGGCTGTAATTTTTTAAAGCATTTGGAAAACTCAATAACTCCTTTACCTATTGACATTGAAGTGTTAAAACCATCATCTTTTTTTGGAACTATGTTTATTTTTGCACTTATTTTAAATCCATCTTTTCTAATTTCTTCAATAGTATTTCCATGATTTCTAGATAAATGTGAGCCTGTCACAATTAAAATTAATTGAAATTTTCTACTTTGACTAATTTTTTTTAACAAGGATCTTAAGATTCCATAATCAGCTCTTGTCCCAGTAGAGACTATAATCTTTATTTTTTTCATAAATATGATTATTTGATTAATCCAGTACCAACCCTAAATTTAGGGTGCCAAATTCCATCTCTATCTTGTTCAAATAGTTCTTTGTTATACCATTTATCCATAATTTTCCAAAATTCTACTACGCTAAGACCTATAAATTCACAAAATTTTTCAACAATGTCTTGATCTAGTTTACCATCTTTCTCTTCCACAATTGGGATCATCTCTTCACGAGTTTTCATTCCATATCTTATCCATCTTGATGCATTGTCTGTTGCTACCGCATGCCCAAACTTTAGATATTTCATATAAGGATTTAACAAATAGCTGATTGAATCTATTTGATCATAATTGTCAATTGATCCTTCTCTCTCATGCTCATGACCTAAATGCCTAAATCCTAATTTCTGAGCAACCTGAAAATTATGATGAGAATTCCAAGGAACAAAATAGCTTAAATAAATTGGTTCTAATCCTACTGCTTTACATTCTTCTAATGTTGGTTGTATTATTGAATTCATATCTTTTTCATTAATTTCTCCATCTTCAAACCATTCTTTCCAAACTGGTTTGGATACGTCATTAAGTGGCTGTAACATTGCTGATGGTGTTTCTTCATCATATTTTCCACCATAAGTATAATTGACATCTTCTCCGTAAACCAGAAGTTTTAATCCTAATTTTATGCACATTCTAACCGGAAATGAATACATTTGATAATCTAGATACCATGATGGTGAACCTAATTTCTCAAAAGCTTTTTTGAACATTTTTTTTGCAATTTTTCTATTAGGATGTAACATTATCACATCACACCCAAATACTTCTGATATATTCTCTAAATTTTTTCTACCAGTATCTGTCCAATCAATATTTCCAACTGATAAAAGAAGTGGATTCATTTTCATCACTTCTTTCATATAATGAACCTGGAAATGAGAGTCTTTTCCACCTGAAACTGCTATTGCGCAATCATAATTATCACCATTACTGTTTCTATGTTTATCACATAATTGTTTAAACTCGTTCATTCTTTTTACCCAATCTGTATTTTTGCTTTTTTCATAATGTATGCATGCAACACATACTCCGTCAACAAATCTTATTCCTGGTCTAGTATCAGGCATTAAGCATTTTGAGCAATATCTCATGATATTTCATGCCTGTTGATGTATTTAATCTCATATGTTTAAGATATTTTTTTAAAAAGAATTATTGTTTCTGAACCTTTATTTTTTTCACTTAGGGTATTTTCTAACTCCTTAAACATTTTTTTATTCTTATATATTACATCAAAAATTTTTACAACTGCTTTTGATTCTTGTGTTGGTGCAGTTTCTTTATAATATGAAAACCAATCATCATAATTTTCTAATATTACACAAGCTGATGTCTGCTCTATCTTTTTAAATAATTTTTTCTTTAGAAGATATTCTGTAATCCATTGACTTGAAAGAATTGTCTGATGATGTGGCGGATACATCATATGATAATCAAACATTCTTCCCAAAGATGAATTATAATCAGGTGTAGACAATAGAAAATATCCATTATCATTTAATGCACTATGAATATTATTTAGATACAATTCTAGTCCTTCAAACGGAATATGTTCTATTACATGTAATGAAGTAATCACATCATAATTTTTGCCAAAACTATTTTGTAGAAAATTGACATTCATAACAGAAACTTTTTTCTCATGAAGGATTTTCTTCACATGATCCAAATTAAAATCTGCACATGTTACATCCCACTTCAGGTTTCTTTTTTTTGCCATACTTGAAAACTCACCAAATCCGCCTCCAAGATCTATCATACATGTTTTTTTAGGTGCTGTTTTCTCAAGTAATTCTAGCGCCCGTATTTTTTCTTTAAAATGAGATTCGCCTTTATTTTTTAAATAATTTTCTATTAGTTGTCTTTCATCATTTTTAGGTCTTTCAAATTCATCGTAAAGTAAATGTACATCTTTCATAGCACATTGTTTTCTTAGTGTTACTAGACCACAGTTTCTGCATTCATAGTATAACGGTTTTTTTGATGAAAGAAAACCAATCATAGGTTGACTAGTTGTCAAAAACAATTTTGTTAATTCATTGCTTTTGCAATGTGGACATTTTCTGATCTCTTTTGTATGTAGTCCTGTTACTGCATAATCTAAAATAAAATTATATATTTCATTACTATCTAATATTTTTAAAATTTTTTCTAAAGACATCTTCTCAAGATTTGATATTTTTTTCAATAAACCCAAGAAAATTTTTATTCTTAATGGACGATTTAGATTAAATTGATTATTATTTTGTCTTTGTGTATTCCAATATAGTATATTATTTGATTTTAATGTAGACCACCAATTTTTTTTAGCTATTTTTTCCATTAAACTCTTGTATTGTATTATAAATGTGGGACAAGTACCTGGAATTGCATTTTCTATTGATGATACTCCTCGTATATTTTCCAGAGTTAATTGTTTTACAAATTTATCATCTAAAAATGGATTTATTGATTCTATGAAAAAAAACACTTGATCTCTTTTAGATTTTAAAAAATTATTTAATTCTGCTTCTGTTGAACTTTTGATTGAAGAATATTCTAGGATATTTTGTAAGATATTATCAGGATCCCATATATGAATTGATTTAGAAAAGTGATACTCTATCCTCTTTATTTCAAATTTGATGATTTCTTGAATATTTTCTTTTAACACTGAATTAATTTTTAATACAAAAATAGAATCTGTTTTTTTCATATTTTAATTATTTGTGTTATTTTGATTCATGTTTCTTATTTTTCTTTTTTAAATACTTTCGAGTAATATTCCTTCATTTTCTCTTCTTTTTTCTCGACTATTAATCTTGGTGGTATGAAATACTCGTTATCAAGATTATGATTTATGCCCACCAGAGAATATCTCACTTGTTTAGAAGTATTCTTTCCTGATTTATGAATTAATTTAAAATCGAATATTAATAATTGGCCCAATTTCATTTCTACTGATATGGGTTTGTATTTTCTAATTACTGCATCATCGACTATGAATTTGTATAATACATCTTCTTCTATGTTTGATTGTTTTGCAATTCCTTCATTATGACTGCCTGGACATACTTCAACTGTACCATTTTCTTTTGTTGCATTATGAATTAATGGCGCCCATGTTTGTAAAAAATTACTTTTTGGAACATAATAAAAAACTTCTTGATGCCAACCGCATGTTCTTTCATTTGGATCTAGAGGAGGATCAATTCTACATCGGCTCTGATCAATGTATGTAGGACTATCTATTTCTCTTGAAAGTAACTGGTTAATGCATTGCCCAATTTCCTTTTTTGCAGTAATTCTTAGAAATTGTGGTGTTTGAAAAATCGTATCGTACACATTTGCAACATGTTGATGATCAATTTCTTCTAATCTGATTATTCCTTCGTCTAATTCTTTTCCAATAAAATCTGCTGGTGTTAATTCTTGATGTATTTTTGCAGCTTTTTCCAAATTCACTTTAACAATATGAGTGAGTGCATTTCTAAACTCTGCTAATTCAGTTGTAGAGAAAAAATTATCCAAAATTAAATACCCATTATTTTTATAAAACTCAATTTGTTCATTATTTAGTATCATGATCTGTTCCAACCACAGCATCTAATTATATTTATTGAGGAAAATCATTTGTATCATATCTTTTTAGTTTGAATCGATTACTCTCATCTAATTCAGCGTCCCCAACTTCTGTTGTAAGTCCAGCTTGAAAATTAAATTCTTTAATTTTTTCAATTACTCTTAAATCAAAATTCCCATATGGATAACACATAATTTGTTCATTATCTGGATTAATTCTTTTACAAAAAATGATGCTATTTTTTATCTCATTTTCTAGCATTTTATAGGATAAATATGATAACCATTCATGTGAATACCCATGAGAACTAAAATACATTCCATGCTCTCTCATTTCATCTATTTCATCAAATGACAAGTACAATTGTTTAGAAAAATCCCTTTCATCATTTGAAACATATTTTTCAAATAATTCTTTTGCAATAGTTTTCCTCATATCCTGTGGTAATTCTCTTTGCAGTATACGTTTTACAAAAATGATCTCAGCAGAATCAAATCTATTTGGAATTGCTAATTTTTTCCATAAATTCTGAGGCTCATCTACTTCATATTCTGATTGATGCTCTTTAATTTTATCAAACACATCTTTTACTAATACTGATTTATCTTTGACTGTTGCTAAAATAAAATGAATTTTGTGTACATCTAGAACAATATTTTCTATGATTGGTTTTGCGGGCGGAAAAAATAAACCTTGTATGCCTTTATCTTTTAAAATTGGAAATACATGATTGTAATGATCTTTTAACCCGTCATCAAATGTAAGAATCACGCGTTCTTTATTTTCATTTTTTTGTAAATTCATTGAATTTAATAAAAAATCTACTCCTGCAATTTCAAAATTATTTTCAAAGAATGTGATCTGCCTTTGAAATCCTACGACTTCCAATCCCTTTATTTGAGAAAACTCACTTTCCTTAATTGGACGTACATAATGATACATTATGATTTTTGCTTTATTCAATACTATTTCATTAATTACTGCTCACTAAAAGTTTGTTGTCAGTAAGCTCTATCCTGATCAGAATCTGCTTTTACAAAATACCAATTACTATCATTTTCTAAAATTTTATGATTAATTGATTTTTTTAAATCTGAATAGAGGAAATTAATGTGAGGTCTTCTGCTTTTATCAATTGGATTAAAAACAGATGGTATTTTTATGCTCAGTTTATTATTAAAAAATCCAAACTTCTTTAATGCTTTAGAATAAAAGTTTCCTGTACAAAAAAAATCTATGAAATGTGCTTTTTTCATACAATATTTTTTTACAGAAAATATTAATTCTTCCTCAAAATCTTTTTTTACTATCATATCTACAATTCTTGCAGCTTTGATCTCTTTATTTTTTAATTCAAATCTGATCACTGCAAATCCAACCGTTGTATCATTGTACTCTAAATTAAGAAAATGGTAATCAATTAAAGGATGCTTTAGATATCTCCAATTTATGTATCTTCTATCTCTTTCTGTAGTTATAGGATATCTTTCTTTTACTGCATTCCAAAATTTATCGTAATCCCTATCTATGTCTCTGATTCTTTTCATATTGCATTTTGTATGATATTTTGACACATTTTGTACAGTTGGAATTTTAATCCCAAGAAAATTTTCTATTTTGCTTTTTTGGGTAATGCAAACATGTCTTTTTAAATTTCCTAGAGTAAAACCACCTATTTTATGATATATGCTTTCAGTACCTTCAGATCCACTGAGTACCATTGCAAAATCAAATTGTCTGTTACTAAATTTTACAAGTTGTAATCCTAAACCTTTTCCACGATATTCATCTAATGTAAAAAATGATATATGCCATATCCCTTTCTTAATTGAATTAAAAATTTTTAATTTGAATGGTATGCATCCTAAATGAGATATAATTTTATTATTTCGCTCATCTACAATGATTGAAATTTCCTCATTCTTAAGAAATGGATTTTTCTTAAATTGCCATTGAAAATGAGAGTTGTTTTTTAAAACATGATATTTTCCATATGCTTTATCATAAAAATTTTTTAAATTTTTCATGTTTGATTGTTTTACAGAACTAATCATTTGTTTATCTTGTTTATTACAAATATTTAATATGATAACTTTACAAATTCATTTCATGTTTGTCATTGGAGAGATAGGTGTAAACTGGGATGGAGATTTTGAAATAGCTCGAGAAATGATGCATCAATCAAAAATGCTTGGCTTAAATGCAGTAAAATTCCAATCATTTACACTTGATATGATAAAGAGTCACCCCGAATCTAATAGATTAATTCGTTCTTCTATAAATAAACAAAATGTGGATAAAATTCATCAAATCTCTCAAGAAATAGGAATTGAATGGTTTTCTACTCCAATGTATGTTGAAGCAATTGATATGCTAGAACCTTATGTACATAGATATAAAATTCGAGAATTTGACGGTCGATCAATTGTAAATAACTTTTCTTCTGATCTATTCAATTTAATTTATAAAAAAAATAAACCTATCTACATTAGCTCTGAAACTATTCCCACATCTTGTAAGTTTTACAATGATCCTAATATCAAATGGTTATACTGTGTACCTAAATATCCGTGCAAATTGAATGAAATTGATTTTACTAAACTAAAATATTTTGATGGATTTTCAAATCACTGTAATGAAGTCGAAGGCCCAATTTCTGCAATTAAAGAAGGAATAGAAGTTCTTGAAATTCATATTACTTCTGATAAAAATAAGGATTTTGTGGATAATAATGTCAGTTTTGATTATGATGATCTAAAAGATATTATGAAAGCAGCAAAATTATCCTCTACTAGAAAAAGAGTTGACCATGAACAATTATCTTAACAAATCAATATGCTTGATAGCCGCAAGAGGAGGATCAAAAGGAGTTCCAAACAAAAATATTCGTATGCTAGGAAAAAAACCTTTGATAGCTCATTGTATCGAAACAGCAATTGATTCACACATTTTTGAACATGTGGTGGTCTCTACAGAAGATGACACAATAGCAAAAATTGCTAAAGAATTTGGTGCAGAAATTCCGTTTAAACGTCCCAGTAATTTTGCCACTGATGCATCAAGTATGACCGATGTAATAGAACATGCTATTGTGAAACTAACAAAGATGGGATATAATTTTGATTCACTTGTAAATAGAGATTGTACTGTGCCTTTCATCAATAAATCTGACATTCTTGGAGCACTATCTTTATTTCAAAAAACACACTGTGATCTTGTTTGTGCTGTTTATCGACAACATCATAATCCATACTTTAACATGATGGAAATTAACAAACTTGGATTCCTGAGATTCAGTAAGCATCTGAACAAAAAACCTCAAAATCGACAGGATGCTCCAATTGTTTATCAATTAAATGGTCTTTTTGTTTTAAATGTCAAACAATTTATGAAATATAGGGTATTTTATATGCCTAAAGCACTGCCATTTGAAATTCCACCTGAACGTGGGGTTATGATTGACACCGAATTTGAATTTCAGATAGCTAACATGATTGCAACTAAAAAAATCAAAATCTAACCGATATTACACAAATTAATTACCATGTTGTCCAACCACCATCTACTACTAAATTTGCACCTGTCATATAGGATGATGCATCAGATGTTAAAAATAAAATTGCTCCATCAAAATCCTCTCTTGTTGCCATTCTTCCAAGAATAGTTCGTTCAGAATATTTTTTTACAAAAGTTTTGTCAGTATGTAATTTTTTATCAAAAATTCCACCCAGTGTTATTGTATTAACGCGAATATTTTTTCCTTGCCAATATGCTGCTAAATAACGGGTAAGGTTTACCATTGCACCCTTTGTTGCAGCATAAAATGATGGAGAATTCAATTTACTTTTACCGTAAATTCTTTGATCTGCTCCTACCATTCCATAAATGGAAGAGACATTAATGATAACTCCACTTTTTTGTTTAATCATTATCTTTCCTACCTTTTGACAACATAGAAACAATCCTCGTAAATTTATATCGACAGTTTTATTCCAAAGTTCTAATGAATATTCCTCAAAAGTAGAAGACAAATTAGGATCTTCTCTAGGAATAAAATGAGCATTATTTATTAAAACATCTATCTTTCCATATTTCTTTATAGTATATTTGACTAGATTTGAAACATCCAATTGATTTGAAAAATCTGCATGATATGCATTACACTTTGTTTTGTATTTTTTAACTATTTCATTAGCTAATTCTTCGTTCTTTATCTTATCTTGGTCAACTAATACTAAATTTGCTCCTGCTTGACTTAATACATTAGCAAATCTACTTCCAACCCTTCCAGCAGAACCTGTAAGAATTATTGTCTTTCCTTTTAAACTAAAAATTTCAAAAATGGATTTATTTTCTTTCATGATATTTTTACCACCTTTTTACATCTGTCTGATTTTTTAATTGCAATGGCAATTTCTAATACTTTTGAACTTTTACTAATATTGTTGAAACTTTCTCTTTTATTTTTTATACGGTTTAAAAAATATGTTATTTCATCTAAATACATTTTATTCTTGTCAAACTTACTTAGTTTCAATCTTTCACTCCATCTGTTTTTACTGTTATCGTAAATTTTAACTGAATTTGTCTCAAAATCCCAAACCAATTTACCTTTTGTTCCAATAATTTTACCTCCTCTTTCTGATGGCTTTTGAAAATAATCCAAATGTATCTCTGCTATTATATTTGTCTTAAATTTTAGTAACACAGAAGCTAAATCTTCTACTTCTATATCTAAATCACTCATTTTACCTAAAAATGAATTTACTTCACTAACTTTATCAAAAAACCAATATAGATAATCTATTTCATGAATGCAAGTAAGTATCACACCTCCACCTAAATCCTTTCTTGCAGCATAACTCTTCTTATAATTTTCATATTGATGCCAATCAGGTAAGAAAGAACCATTTTCTACTTGTACTGACATAATTCTTCCCAATTGTTTTGTATCTAAAATATCCTTAATTTCTTTTAAACAAGGATGAAAACGCATGACACAACCTACATGTGTAATTAATCTATTTGTTTTAACAATTTTTTGAAGATTATTTATACCACTGAAAGAATTTGATAAAGGTTTTTCAATAAAAATATGAATATGTGCTTTAGCTAATCTTAATGCGATTTTGATATGCAAATTTGTTGGATTACATATTATTGCAGCATCCGGTTTAATTTTTAAACACTCATCTAATGAATCAATTTTTTTGCATTTTCTTTCTTTCAAAAAATTATCGTATTTTCTTTTGGTATATACCAAAATTTCAATATTTGGTAATGTGGATAGATTCTCAATATGGCGTTTTCCGATTGAACCATAACCTACAATTAAAATCAACAAAACAATTTATCGTCATAATACTATGATATTAGTTTTAAATTACTGGTTTAAATTAAGAAAAGCACAATAAATAGAGGCATAGATTGACTGTAATGAAAAAAAATGACCCTCTAATCAAGGAATTAAGAAATAAAACCATTCTTATCACTGGAGGAGCTGGAAGCGTTGGTTCAGTTCTTACAAAAAAACTACTAGAATATCCTGTACGTGCAGTGCGTGTTTTAGACATTAATGAGCATGCTTTATTTCAGTTGAGTCATTCAATAAATGATTCCAGACTCAGATTACTTTTAGGTAATATTTGTGATCTAAGTAGAATTGAAATAGCGGGAACTAACGTAGATGTTGTTTTTCATACAGCTGCAGTAAAAAATATTGAAATTTCAGAATTCAATCCATTTGAAACTATTGAAACTAATATCACCGGAACCATAAATATGATAAAAATGACAATGAAAAATAAACCTGTAAAATTCTTTAACATTAGTACTGATAAAGCAGTTGATCCTACTACATTGTATGGTAGTACCAAACAAATAGGTGAAAGATTAGTAAGTTGGGCATCTACACACATTGATTCTATAAAATTCTCTACCATTAGATTTGGAAACGTCATTGAGACTCGAGGTAATGTTTTTGAGATCTGGAAAGAACAAGCTCAGGCGAGTATCCCTTTATCTATAACCGACAGTAAAATGAAAAGATACTTTTTTCATGTCGATGAGGCGGTAGATTTCATATTGCAATGTGTTTCTCTTTCAAAGGGTGGTGAAATTTTTGTTCCAAAAATGAATTTATTTGACATAAAAGATCTTGCAAATGAGGTTTCAAAAAATCATAGAATTATAGGAAGCCGTAAAGGAGAAAAACTAACTGAAATTTTAATAAGTGATATTGAAAAGAAATCTGCTATTGAAACAGATAACATGTGGATTATTAAATAAATTTTTAATATTTTATTTGACTAATTCAAAAAATTCTATAATAGATTCAACTAAATAGTTTTTTTCTTCATTCGTCATATTAGGATATAATGGAATTGTAAGAACCTCCTTTGATATCTTCTCTGTAATTGGCAGCATCCCTTCTTTAGTTTTTAACATATTTCTATAAAAATTCGTTAAATGTATCGGATTAAAATAAACTTTTGAAAAAATTTGTTTCTTAGTCAAAAATTCATGTAATCCATCTCTGTATTTTTTATCTGATAGTCTGATAGTGTACATTTGATAAATATGAGTATTTCCAGATAGTGGTTTTGGTGTTTTAATGTATTGAATTTTTGATAGTCTAGAAGAAATATACTCTGCATTCTCCTGTCTCATCTTAATAATTTTATCAAGTTTTTTAATCTGGGTTATTCCTAATGATGCTGTAATGGTAGACATTCTCCAATTATATCCAATTGTGTTGTATTCTGGCTCATCAGGATTGTTAAAATAATTTATTTTATCTATTCTTCCATGAGATCTTATGAATTTAATTTTTTCATAAATTTCTTTTGAATTAGTTACTACCGCTCCGCCTTCTCCAGTCGTTAACACTTTATTTCCACAAAAACTAAAAATTGCTGCATTTCCAACACTTCCCAATTTTTGATTATTTACTGAAGATCCTAACGATTCTGCAGCATCTTCAATGAGAATTAATTTGTTTTCTACTGCAATCTTCATTAAATCTAGAATTTTACATGGGTTTCCTCCATAATGTACTGGTACAATTGCTTTTGTTTTTGTATTGATGTGTTTCTTAACTTGATTTGGATCCAAACCAAATGTTTCTTCTTCAATATCTGTAAAAACTGGTTTTGCTTTGACAAATAATACTGAATTTGCTGTAGAAATAAAAGTGAATGATGGTACAATTACTTCGTCGTCTTCTTTTATGTTGTAGGCTAAGTAAGATGCGTGTAATGCAGATGTTCCAGAATTTAATGTTAGGCAATAATCCATTCCTAGATAATTTTTGATTTCACTTTCAAATTCTTCTATCTCTGGACCTAATGCCCAATTATTCCCACGTTTAATAATTTTTGTAATTAAATTAAGATCTTCTTCATCCGTAAAAATTTTGTATAATGGTATCTTCCAATCTGTTTTTTCCACAATACACTCTTTTAGAGATGCTCTAAATATCTGCTACTATGAATTTGAGTTTATTTACCTAATATCAAATATTACTTATTATGTCCAATTATTTCCATTATTTTGTTTGCTATTCTTTCTGATGCTTTTCCATCTGTTTTGTAATAATACTGTGTAAAAAAATCTTCTAATTTTTTTGTTGAGGGTTGAAATGTAATTGCTTTTTCTAAAGCAGGAATTATATCATGTTCATCTTTACATTCGATCACAAGTTTATTTTCTAGAAGCACATCTTCTTCGACTCCAAATATATTCCATATTATTAGTGGTTTACGATATATCAAAGCTGAAATAATTGCCGTACTGGTTGCTGGAGTAATAATTACATCTGAATTCTCAATATATTTTTCTACATCTCCTTTTTGATGTATCTCTAATGTAGAATCTGTGGATTCTATCAAATTTTTATATTCAAAATAATTTTCATTTGTTGGATGAATTTTTATGGTTATGAGAATTCTCTTTCCAGATTTATTTACTTGGTTGATAACTTCTTTAATAAAAAAATCACGTTGCTTTAATGTCTGTTCTTTATTTCCACCAAAAACTGTCATTGTTAATATCAATATTTTGATTTCATTTGGATTTATTTTGATATTTTTTAATTTTTGTGCATTTTGAAATGATGTATCGTAATTAGGATTACCTGCTATGAAAATTTTAGATTTTTTGAATTTCAAATCTGTTAATGTTTTTTCTGTTAATTCACTCTCTACAATATGTAAATCTAATTCAAATTTTGGTGAAAAATCAGGACGTGAACCAAAAAGAGGAAAATACATCATAACAATTGAACACAAATCTGCAAATATTTTCAATACATTCCAATGAATTTTTCTTTGCGTTTTAATTAAGAAAAAATGTTTTTGAATAAAGATTTTAAATCGTTCTGAATTATTTTTTCCTTCATGTGATTTTATACTTAATTGAGCTAAAATTCCAATTTTATTTTTTTTTGTAAATAACCCATTGCCTAATTCCCCACCAATTCTAAAAATATGTAAATACTTAGCTGCTAAAGAAAAAGCATAATCCGGAATACTAATCCCAGGAATGATGTATATTAAATCAGGCTTAATTTTTTCTAATATTTCATAAGCATCATTAAAATCATTCATTCTGATAATTGTCTCGTTTTCTTGTGGACTGTAACTTGAAATATCTAAATTTGTGTGAATTACCCAAATTAATTCAACATTAATTCTTTTTCTTAAAATAGGCACTATTTTTTCAAATAATACTGTTGTATATCCACGTACATTAGGCAATGTATGATTTACAACTAAAATTTTTAGAATATTCTTTTCATTCATTATTTTTCATTCTATTCTCTTAACTATTTTTTTAAAATATCAATATTCATAAACTTAACTTCATATTAAAATTTGACTAAGTTGTCTGGAATCAGAATTACTTACACCGGATTGTTGTCTTTTGTAGGTGGATTAATCAGTATCGTAACTGGACTTATTTTTACTCTAATTATTACACGAACACTTAGTCCTGAGCAATATGGTTCTTGGGGATTGATCAACGTATTATTACTGTATGTTTTAATGATCGGACCAATTGTTTCGTATTGGACTACACGAGAAATTGCAAGAGATACTCATTCAGGAAAAACATCTGTTTTAGCAAGTTTTGGCTTATCTGTCATAGCTACAATCGTTTATCTTTTTATTGCATATGTAATGAGTATCTATTCTAACGTACAAGTTGACATTCTTTTAATGGGTGGAATTTTGATTCCAGCGATGTTTGTAAATTCTATTTTATCTGCAATCAATCTTGGTTCAAAACCACATGTTGTAGTTTATGGCACAGTTGCTTATGGTTTAACATCAATACCATTTGCATTTCTTTTTGTTAATGTTTTAGAAATTGGAATAATTGGATTGTTATTCTCACTTCTCATATCTTATTGTGTAAGTATAGTAATCCAGTTTTATTACTCGTATGATAAACTTAAAAATAATTTTAACAGTAAATATATAAAAAAATATCTAAAATATTTTTGGATACCTGCATATCCTAGCATAGCCATCATTGTGGCAGGATTGGATATTTCTATATTCACTATTTTAATGGGTTCGGTGATTGGATTGGCATATTGGATAGCAGCATCTGTTTTACCTAGTATGATTTCACATACAGGATTAATTTCTAGAGGTGTATATGCCAAGCTTTTAGGAAGTGATAAAAAAGATTATCTGGAAGACAATATTATACACGTGTTATTTTTTGGTATCTTGTTAACATCTGTTGTTATTACTTTTAGTCGTGCTGGATTGTATGTTCTTAATCCAATCTATGAATTTGTGTTTCCAGTGGTGATGATTTTAGCTGTTGATGGATTCTTTACTGTTTTAACAAATATTTTCACACAGTCTTTAGCTGGTATTGAAAATGTGGATAAAGATAATACCTCTACATTCAAAGACTATGTAAAAAGTAAATTATTTTTACCGCCAACACTTAGACTTATTCAGACTTGCACATATGTGGTAATTCTCACAACAGGCATATTATTCCTGAAAAATTATTCTGTTTCTGATGTCAATTTATTAATTTTCTGGGCGTCTATTGCTGTATTAACTCAAATTCCACTCTCACTTTACTTGTATGTTCTTGTGAAACGCAATTTAATGATAAAAATAAAAAGAAAACATATTTTGAATTATGTCTTATCTGCGGTAATAGTATTTGGTTTGACATATTTTATCAGTGATCATTTTCTTTATTACACAAATAATCTTGTTGTGTTTTTACCTAATCTCCTAGCATATGTAATTGTAAGTATATTGGGATATTTTGTTGTGACATCATTATTAGACAATAAAGCCAAGTATTTATTAAAATCCATTCTTAAAGAGATCAAAGAAAAAAGTGTTCGTTCAAAATGAATATTCTAATAATTCATGAAATAGATTGGATAAAAAAAGTTCCTTTTGAACCACAGCACTTGGCTGAATTATTTTCACTTAAGAATAATGATGTTTTTGTTGTATATTGTGCAGCTCCAGATTTTTCTCAAATTATAAGCGGATTGTTTACTACTATCACAAAAAACTATTCTCGACTTTATGATCATGCATCAATTACTCTAATACGACCAAGATCAATTCTTGTCAAGGGTCTTAATAGATTGACTCATTTCCTAACTTGTAAAAAGATAATAAAAAAAATTATCTCTGAGAATAATATTGATATAATTTTACTGTATGGTGTTGCAACAAATGGAATACAATCAATACAATTATCTAATGAAATGCATATTCCACTTGTTTTCAGATGTTTGGATGTAGCACATGAATTGGTAAAAATTCCAATATTACATAATCTTACCAAAAAATATGAAAAATTAGTCATAAATAATGCTACTAAAGTCTTGTCAACAACTCCTGAACTTGTCAGATATACAAAAGAAATGGGGGCAAATGAAAATTCAGATTATTTCCCACTTGGTATAAATCCTCAATTTTTTAAACCTGTTTTAAAAATACAATCACTAATGCAACAATTAGGTTTGAAAAACTCTGATAAAGTAATAGGTTTTATTGGAACTGTTTATCCATTTGCAGGATTAGATTTTTTAATAAACAATTTTCACATATTAAAAAATGAAATTCAAGGAATCAAGTTCTTGATTATAGGCGGTGGACCAGACTTTGTTCGTATAAAATCCTTGATTAAACAATTACATCTGGGCAACGATATAATTATGACAGGTTTTGTAAAACAAGAGAAACTTTTTGAATATGTCTCTTTATTTGATATCTGCGTAAATCCTTTTGTTGTAAATAATATTACAGATCGAATTATTCCGACAAAAATTCTTGAATATATGGCATGTGGCAAACCCGTATTATCTACTCCTTTACGAGGAACTGTTGAATTACTTCCAAATGAAAACTTTGGCATTGTTTATTCTCCATTATCTGAATTCATCACTTCTTTGGTGAAATTATTTCAAAATCAGGAAAAATTAAATAAATTAGGAAACAATGGATTTCTTTATATTGAAAAAAATCACTGTTGGGACAAGTTATCTGATGACTTGCTCATTATTTTTCAGGATATTGTATCAAAATCTATCAAATAACCCATGAAAGATTTTTCATGATATTTTTCAATTCATCTATACTCATGAGTTTGACTGAACCTGAACTATATTCCTCAAAACTAATTTTTTTCTTTGTAGAATTTTTATCGAACTCATAATTTTCTCTTTTTATAACATAATGATCTTTCTCTTCTATGGCAAATCTCATTTCTTCTTCTGAGACAAGAATTTCGTGAATCTTTTCACCTGGTCTAATACCTACAAACTCAATTGGATAGTCCTTTTTCTTGGTTATAATTTCCGCATATGCTCTTGCAAGATCTATTATCTTTGCAGATGGTGCTTTTTTTACAAATATCTCTCCACCCTTTGCATTTTTTAATGCATAAAACACAAGCTGAATTGCATCATGCAGCGTTAACAAAAATCTTGTCATATCTGGATGTGTAACAGGCAAAGGTTGTTTTTTATTGATTTTACTGTCCCATAATGGTATGACACTTCCTCTACTGCCAAGAACATTACCATACCTTACAGAACAAAATATTGTCTTGCTGTGTTCATATTGATCTGATCGAAAAATTTTCTCTTGTAATGCTTTTGTCATTCCCATCGCATTAACCGGCTTTACTGCTTTATCTGTGCTAACAGCTACAACATGTTTTACCCCTCTATCAATTGAGGCTCTGACCAAATTATGTGAACCTATGATATTTGTTTTAACTGCTTCTAAAGGATACAATTCTACTATTGGAACTTGTTTTAGAGCTGCAGCATGAAAGACAATATCCACATCTTTACAAACAGTGTATAATCGGTCATAATCCCTGACATCTCCAATAATGTATTTTATTACTTTAGAAATTGGTTTATCTCGAAGTTCTTGTTTCATAGTATTCTGTTTGTCCTCATCTCTACTAAAAACTAGAATATTCTTTGGTTTGTAATTTGATAATTCTTTTACCATCTGATATCCAAAACTTCCTGTACCTCCAGTTATCAGTATATTTTTACCATTAATTATATTGAAATAATCCACTTGTCTCTATTTTTGATCTGATTTAATAAATTATACTTATTTTTATATTTCACCATCTTTAAATCCATTCCTAATAAAAACACGATATTGCAACTAATCAACAAAAATTATACAAACATTGATGCAAAATTATTCTTTCTAATCTTCCTCATACTTTTCACAATTTACACATTTACTTCCGATGGACATAGAGCAACCAACGATGAAGAATATGCACAACAACAAACTTTACGTTTAGTTCTCTTAGAACCTGATCCTGAATTTATTCCCGGTGAATCTGGAACTTTATTTAAATATCCAGAATTTTGGTATCCACATGGTCAGGGGAATTCATGTCAAAATGCTCTTATTTGTTATGGAGCACATGTAGCTCATAGCATTACTGAATATCCTTTTGTTTTCATTAATCATTATCTTAATATTATAAACAAGGACACTTACGTTTTCTCGTTATCTGATTTTACTGATCAACATTATGTATTCTGGAGAAATAGCATTAATCCTGATTTTACATTTATGGAATTATTTTTTGGTCCTTTTTACTCCGCGCTTTCTGTAGGCTTATTTTTTTTAATTTGTCGTACTTTTAATTATTCAGTCAAAACTTCTTTATGTCTTTCATTTCTATTAGGTCTTTCAACATCAATTTTTGCATATTCTGGCACTTCTTTTAATCAGGTATCTGCGTTATCTTTTATTTTACTTGGGTTTCTATTATTTCGAAAATATCAAATTTCTTTACAACTTCGTTTTATTTTACTTGCATTCTCATCTTTAGTATTTGCTTTTATGATTCGAGAGGACGCAATTTTGTTTATTATTCCACTCTTTCTCTTTTCAATTATTTTATCATTAACTAAAAAGAATAAAATTAAAAATATTATCTTGTTTACATTACCCCTCATTTTGGGTTATGCAATTTATCGAATTTTTGATCTAATTCGATATGGAGTTTCTCAACAAAATAAAATAATATCTGACGTTTCAACTATAGTTACTTTTGGACAAGGAAACCCGACATTTTCATTTGTTGAGCATATGTTTGGACTATTACTATCTCCGGGTATTGGATTATTCATTTATGTTCCAATATTGCTAACTGTGTTTTTTTCATTACCTGACTTTTTTAAATCTAACAAAGCAATTTCTATCCTGATATTATCGTTCTCATGTTTGTTTGTGATTCATTTTGCAACTTTTAATTTTTGGCATGGTCTTACAGCATGGCCTCCAAAATACATGTATGCGTTAATCCCATTTCTTTTATTGCCTCTAGGAGTTAGTATACAAAAAAGAAAATCAAAAATCATACCATTCATTATAGGACTAGGTATTTTTGGATTCTTTTTTAATATGGCAGAAATACTCCAAGATGTAAACTGGTTTGTATGGGGTTCCCCTGGAGGACAAACTGGATTGTTTGGCCTTGCATATGGGAAATCACATCCATTGTATATTAATGACATCATAATCTGGACATTCCAATACAGTCCTTTGACAACTTCTATTAATACGATGTTTAGTGGACTGCAACTTGATGTTTATTTAATCAAGATTCTTGGAGTTGCCCCTTATTTTACAATCTTCATTTCGCTAATAATTTTTGAATTTTACATTTTAACACGAATCATAAAAACTATGAAACCAAGTAAAATTCAAATCTAGATTCTAACACTTGATATCCTTTTCAGACAATAATTTCTCCAATTTGTCTTTTATTTATAAAATAGTTGATTAGAGCATATGTGCCAAGAAACTATTATTTGGTAGCTTTTTAATACATCAATACAGGTTAATCTATATCTTATGAAAATAATGTCTATTTTTGGAACTAGGCCTGAAATTATTCGACTTTCACGAATATTTCCATTATTGGATAAACATTTTGAACATGTGATGGTTAATACCTCTCAAAATTATACATACGAATTAAGTAATGTCTTTTTTAAAGATCTAAAAATAAGGAAACCTGATTATGATCTAAAAATATCAACTACAAATTATGGTGATGAAATATCTGAAATAATAAAAAAATCAGAGACTGTCTTACTGAAAGAAAAACCAGATATCGTTTTAATTCTTGGTGACACAAATAGCGGCTTAGCTGCAATACCTGCATCTCATCATGGAATTAAGATTGTTCATTTAGAAGCAGGCATGCGTTCATTTGATTTTAGAATGCCTGAGGAAAAAAACAGGATTGTCATTGATCATCTATCTTCTATTTTGTTACCATATACATCCTATTCCAGAGAGAATCTAATTCGAGAAAATATTCATCCAAGTAAAATATTTGTTGTAGGGAATCCAATTATTGAAGTAATTAATTTCTATTCGAAAAAAATCAATCAAAGTAATATTCTTACCAAGATGAAACTTAGGCCTAATGGATACTTTTTGGTAACCGGCCATAGAAGTGAAAATGTAGATGATCCTAAAAGACTGGAAAAAATTCTAGACTCTTTGGATAAAATTCAAACTACTTTTAAAAAGAAAATTATTTACCCAATACATCCTAGAACGTCAAGTAAAATTAAAAAAGATCAGATCCCAAAAAACATAGATTTTATTTCACCCTTAGGCTTCTTTGATTTTTTAAAATTAGAGAAAAATGCCTTTTGTTTAATAACTGATTCTGGAACAATCCCAGAAGAATCTCTATATTTTAAAAAACCATGCGTGACAATTAGAGAAAGTACCGAAAGACCCGAGTATATTGAAGCAGGTTCAACGATTCTAGCAGGAATAGAACCTGATAACATCTTGGAATCTGTAAAGTTAATCACTTCTGCTAAACCTGATTGGGATTGGAATTCATCATTAGGTGATGGAAAAACTGCATCTAAAGTCATCAATATACTCAGAGGACACAATCGTGAAACTTTTTCACTCTAAAACACCAATGTACGAGATATATTCCCTAAATTTGTAATTAATCCATGGCAATTTTAGTTACTGGTGGTACAGGTGTATTGGGATTAGAATTATCTAAGAATTTTCCTAATTCATTATGTCCAACCCATCAAGAATTGGATATAACAAATAAAACTATGGTGTTTGATTTTTTTAGAAAACATGATTTTGATGGAATAATACATACTGCTGCTATGACCAGTATTCGTAAATGCGAAGAAGATAAAAAAACTGCTTGGTCTACAAATGTAGATGGTACAAAAAACCTCATTGATGCCGTAAACACATTAAAACCAAATACATATTTTATCTATATCAGTACTGCATGTGTTTTTGATGGACATGTTGGAATGTATAAAGAAAGTTCTATCCCATACCCAGAAAATTTTTACGCCCTCACAAAATTAATTGGAGAACAACATGTTCAAAAATTATCCAACCATCTTATTGTTAGAACTAATTTTGTTGGAAGAAAAAAATGGCCATATCCTAAAGCATTTGTAGATAGATTTGGAACCTACTTATTTGCTGATCAAGTCGCATCTGGAATATATGATGTATATAAAGAAAACTTGCGAGAATTTGTCCATATTACTGGTGACAAAAAAATATCAATGTTTGATCTAGCAAAAATTACTACCCCAGAAATAGAATCTCTGACATTATTAGATTATTCTGGACCGCCTTTAACTATAGATATGACACTTGATACTGAAGTGTGGAAAAAATACACTCTTAAATGATATCTATGAAAGTCATAGTCGTACTACCATTTCTTAAATCCATTGGGGGTGCAGCTAGATATGGTTGGGAATTAGCAGAATTTTTAGCATCTAAAGGTGATGATGTTATTATGTCCTCTATCTTTGCAGATAGAAATTTGTTTAAATCAAACAAATCTATCTCTGTAATAGATTTAGCTGATACCTCATTTTCTCCTCAAAATATCAAATATTGGTTAAAGTTTGGTAAAATTCGTAAGAATCTTCGTTTATTAGTCGAAAAAGAAAAACCTCACGTTATAATTTTCATTAACTGGCCAACTTCAATGTGGGCAGATAATTTTAATAATATTCCAGTTGTTTTTTCACCATTAGATATACAAATTTTATATTCTGACACTTATACCAAAAATCTCACAACTTCGTTATATTGGATGTGGAAATTTCTACGATTTTTTGTTAGAATCTATGAAAAAAGTAAATGGAAACATTTTGATTCAATAATTGCTAGTAGTAAGTTTACAGCTAAACATATTCGTGATGTTTATGATATGTCTTCTGAAGTAATTTACCTAGGTGCAAATAAAATATTTTTTGAGACTAGGCCAGAAAAATCCCGCGCAATTTTATGCTTGGGAGACATCAAAGCTCGGCATGCTTCATTTTTAATTCAAACTGCAGAAACACTCTATAAAAAACGGCAAGATTTCGAAATATGGATAGCTGGTGATAAAGAATTACATGGAGATGAATTAAAACAATTATCTCAAAAACTTGGACTTGAAAAAGTTGTAAAGTTTTTTGGTAGAGTCAGTGATGAAAAATTAGCATCACTTTATGCCAATTCCTTGGTTTTTACACATTTGGTAAAAGATGCTCCCTTTGGAATGCAAGTTGTAGAAGCTATGGCTGCAGGAACTCCCGTAATTTCTTGGAAACCCGGTGGTCCAGAAGAAAGCATTTCTCAAAATGAAACGGGATTTTTAATTCCACAATTTGATCATGATGAGTTAATCAAATATATTGAATTGTTTCTGGATGATTCAAATTTGAGCATTGAAATGGGTAAAAAAGCAAGAATTAGATCTGAAAAATTATTCAAAGGTTCTGATATTTATAATCAAATAAGAAATTTCATGATACAGACAATACAAAATAAATCAAATAGTAACTAATTCACAAAGACTTTAAAAATGGTTTTTCATTATATGATTAATGGAAATTATAAAATTAGAACCTGCATTTGTAGATGATCGAGGCTCAATTTGGGATTTATTATCTGACAATACAATTCACCATTCTGGATATCTAATTTCAAAAAAAAATTCTATTCGAGGTAAACACTATCACAAAGAACAAAAACAATATACTTTACTGTTAAAAGGGTTGATGGAACTTTCAATCAAGAATCTCAAAGATCCAAAATCTCCTCTTGAAGTATTTCAATTACACCCATTTGAAATGGTTTTGATACCACCATTTCACTATCATTCACTTAACGCTCTTGAAGATTGTGAATGTGTAATTTTTACCTCTAAAAGTAGGACAAATATGAGTTATGAGGAAGATACATTCAGAGTTGAAAATATCAACTCATTTTCTATACTCTGAGATTTGTATTTCTAATAAGAAATATTACTCTGTATTAAATTACAAATTCATGGGTAAGGCAATTAGATTTGGGATTATTGGTTGTTCTAACGTTGCCAAGAATTCTTTTCTTCCTGCATTACTCAAATCAAAAAAAGCGAATTTGGAATTTTTAGGCAGTAGATCTGTAAAAAAAGGATTTTCTTTCTCAAAACAATTTCACTGTAAAAATTTTGGTATCTATGAGGATGTACTGACCAATGAAACTGTTGATGTTGTATATATCTCACTTCCTCCATCTCTGCAAGAACAATGGGTTATTCGTGCAGCTAAAGCCGGAAAACATGTAATCTGTGAAAAATCCGTAACTACGTCATATCAATCTGCTAAAAAAATGGTTGATACATGTAAAAAAAATCATGTTCATATTATGGAAGGATTTTCTTTCCTTCATCATCCACAGCATTCAATTATTATGAAATATCTTCAACATAACAAGATAGGAAATTATTTCTCATTACATTCAAAATTTGGATTTAATTTAGACAGATCATCTACAAACTTTCGCTTGAAAAAGGAATTAGGTGGAGGCATTTTAAACGATGTTGCATGTTATATTATCAAAATTAGCAATGTTGTATTCCAAGGAATACCTAACTCTATTCTTTGTAACTTAATTTATGATAAAAAATACAACATAGATATTCAAGGAAGTATCTACATGTCGTTTGAAAATAACAAAGTTGCCACAGGTTTTTTTGGATATTCTAATTCATTTCAATCATCGTATGAAATATGGGGTCAGAAAGGATTGATAGGTGCAGAAAGGGCCTTTAATTTACGTACAAACAATCCTGCAAAAATTTCTCTGAGTACAGACAATTCCTCAAAAACACATGTCGTTTCACCATCTGATCAATTCCAATTAATGATTGAAAATTTTTGTACTTATATCTCAAAACCATTATTCAATCAAAATTATGAAAAAGATTTACTAACTCAAGCATATGTCATGGAACACGCACGTAAATCTGCATCACAAATGAAATTAATAAAAATTAAAAACTCTTAAACGATTCTTGGATGTGGAATGGGAATAATAAATTTACCACCATTCTTTTTAAACTGCTCGTTATTTTTAATAATTTCATCTGCAAAATTCCATGCTAGTATTAAACCATAATCTGGTTTATCTTCTAATAATTTACTATCTGATAAAATTGGAATGTGCATTCCAGGTGTAAACTTTCCAATTTTCAATGGACTCTTCTCTGTAATGTAGTCTAACAAATCAGTACCAATCTTACAATAATTAGTTAGAGCATTTCCTTTTGCTGGGGCGCTAATCCCTACAATTTTTTTACCCTCACTTTTAAGCTTCCATAATAACATGTTTAACTCTTTTTTTTGTTCCTTTACATCATTAGAAAATTTCTCTAATCTCTCTTTTTTGTAAATTCTCTTTTCTTCCTCCAATTTGAGTAATGTTTCTATATTTTTTGAAATATCTCTTATTCCTTTCCTGCCTATAAAAAATCTTAATGAACCTCCGTGAATATTATTTAACTCTGCATCAAAAATATCCATGTCTATTTTCTTGCAAAATTCTTTTAATGGTTTTAAAGAGATATACGATAAATGCTCGTGATATATTGTATCATATTCTAAATTATCTAACAATGTAATCAAATACGGTGCCTCTATTACAATAATTCCATCATTAGATAGAAGAATTTCTGCTGCTTTGAAAAAATCATCTAAATCATCTATGTGTGCAAAAACATTAGTCCCAGTAATCACTGACACCTCTCCATGTTCTTCTCTAATTTTTTTTGCTAATTTACTAGAAAAAAACTCCCCAATTACCTGAATTCCTTTACCGCGTGCAATATTTGCCACATTTACTGATGGATCAATTCCTAATACTTTCATATTTCTATCACGAAAACCTGTTAGTAAAACCCCCGCATTACTTCCGATATCTATTGCAAGTGATTTTTCTTTTAATTTGAAACGATCACATATCTGATTTGCCATAGAAATATGGTGATTTTTTAATGTTGCAGTTGCAGAACCATCATAAGAATAATTTTCATTATACATTAATTCTGGAGGAACAACATACCCTAATTGACAAAATCCGCACTCAGTACAACTATCTACAGTAATAGGATAGGATATTTCCGGTTGATTAAGTTGATTTAATGTTAAAATCTGATCTGAAATTGGAGAATATCCAAGATCCAAAAACCTGTACAATTTTGTGCTTTTACATAATCTGCATGAATTTTCTCTCAAAACTGTTTTCTTCTCTTAAATTCCTATTATAAATTAATTAGGCTGAGTTGTGTAAATATAATTAGTACTGATATTGAGATAACCTAAATGGGTTCAGTATTACGAAATATGACTTTTGGCGAATATCTGAAAAGTTATTTTCATTTATTTGATTCTCCTTTGAGATATATCAATGGATACAAAAATGGAATTTCTGTAATGTTTCATCTATTACAAAATCAATTTCCATTTCAAGGAGTTCTTAAGAATGGAAAAAAAATCACCATTCACAATTACTATGAGGCATATCTTACATCTTTTAACATTTTAAATGGATATAAAATAGAAGATGATTTAATCACTATCTCTACAAAAAATTTTCCTAATGTTAAACTACATCTTGAAAATAATAATGGAGATGTTCACGGTGTTTTCTTTGAAGAAGTATATGACTTCTTAAAAGTTAAAGATAAAATTGTACTTGATATTGGGGCCAATATAGGAGACTCCTCAATTTATTTTGCACTAAAAGGTGCAAAGAAAGTTATTGCTCTAGAACCATTTCCAAAAAATAATAATGCAGCAAGAAAAAATATCGAATTGAATCATTTGTCTGACAAAATTACTCTGTTAACTGCAGGTTGCTCTGGAAAAAAAGGTGAAATATTACTAGATCCGAATCAAGAAGGTGCAGGAAGTGCAACTGACTTTGTTGCAAATGGGATTAAAATTCCATTGAAAACATTAGAAGAAATAATTACTGAATTTGAAATTCCAGATGATTCCATAATGAAAATTGATTGCGAAGGCTGTGAAGTTGATGTAATTTTATCATCAAACAAAAACATCCTTAAAAAATTTTCACAGATTGAAATTGAATATCACTATGGTTATAAAGACTTGAAAGAAAAACTGGAAAACTGTGGATTTGATGTTAGTGTGTCCCCACCATTATTTCTTAGAAATAGGCAATCCAATAAATCAATGTATTTTGGATATTTGTATGCTCAAAATTTATCTAAGATTTAATTTTATAATCTTTGATAATTTCTTCAAACATTTTTTCATATTCTTTAATTTTGTTTTTTAACAAAAACTTGTCTTGAATAAGTTTTTTAGAATTTTCTGCACATTTCTTCAGTTTTTTTCCATCTTGCAATAGCTCATCTACTGCATTAAATACTGAATTTGGATCTGTATCTACAGTTATTCCTGCTTGATATTCATCTATTTCCGGAAAATCACTTGTTTTTGTAATGACTACTGGTGTTCCACATGCCATGGATTCTATAGCTGTTGTGGTGTGAACATCGCTATGTGATGTTACAACATGAATTTTTGCTGACTTGAATAATTCGATCTTTTCTTCTTCTGAAATAAATCCTGTAAATATAACTGATTTTTCTATGTGGAGTTTTTTACTAAGGCTTTTAATTTTTGCAACATATTCATCAGTTCCAGTTCCTGTAATGACAAGTAATAATTTTGGATATTTTACTATTATTTTAGAAAACGCATGTAGTAGAATTTCTAGGCCTTTTTTTGGATCTATTCTACCGACATTATACAAATATGGATTTTTTTCAGGAACAATCTTGAATTTTTCTAGAATCCCGGTACTTTTTACATCCTCAAATTTTTCTAGTATGACTCCGTGATCTACTCTGAATATTTTTTTTCTACTGGCACCTAACTTTCTATATGTTTCCGTTTCAATATCTCCTACAGAATGAAATCCAGATGCTGTTTTAAACAATTTTTTTGTGTAAATATAATCTAAAATTCTTTTTCTTGTATTTTTTAAATCATGTGCTTTATTTTCAAATGCTGCCATGGCAGCAATTACAAATGGTACTTTTGATTCATGAGCAATATTTGAAAATGTCATGGCTAAATGGTAATACCAATTAAGACAATAAACAATATCGAAATCCTTCAAAATTTTTCTACCAATTTTTGCAGCATCAGGACAATAATACCCCAATTTCTCTGAAATACAATGTATTGGTAATATTGACACTCCTTCAATTTCTATGATTTTTCCATTTGCTTCTAGAATCTTCTTGCGTATTGATTCATATTTTTTACTCTTTGATTTATCAAAAAAATATCCATCACCATCAGGAACTGCAACCACAACCTTATGTCCAAGATCCATAAGCCCTCTTACAATAAGAGACATTTGTACAGCATCACCTGCAAATCCACCAACTGCAAAATTTACAAATAATATTTTCAATTAATCATCATCACTTTTTTCACGATTTATTTTTTTAAATAATATTCAGCATACCAATCATATGTTTTTTTTAATCCTTCTTCCAAAGTTACTGATGGTGTATATCCTAATCTCTTTAGTTTGGTGATATCTGGAACTCTTCGTTTTGTTCCAGGCTTGTCAAATTTTCTATATTCTGGCACAATTTTCTTACCATGGATTTTTTCTAAAATTTTTATCATTTCATTTATTGTGTCTTCATGCGGATTACCAATATTAAAAATTTCATTTTTACCTAGATCACTATCCATAATTGTTAGTATTGCTTTAATGATGTCTGATACGTAGCAAAAACATCGTGATTCTGTTCCGTCTCCCTGAACTGTAAAAGGTTCATTTAAAACACATCTCTTAATGAATTCTGGCATTACATGTTCAAAGCCCATTTGAGGACCGTATGCATTATGAATTCTACCTATACTATAATCAATACCTAAAGATTTTACAAAATTTATGATTATGATCTCCCCCAGCATCTTACTTGAAGAATATGAGAATCTTGGATTTGTTGGATCTGGAATGTTCATTTCCTCTGTTTCAGGAGTTGGGAAAATTTTTGGAAATCCATAAACTTCTGATGATGATGTAAAGAAAACTCTCTTGACTTGAGAATTTCGTAGCCAATCTACAAAATTAAAAGTGCCTTCAACATTGACTTTGAGAACTTTTTCAGGAATTTCATAAAAAAACTTGGTACCGTTTATTGCTGCCAGATGATATGCAAATTCAATATCTTTTGGAATGGCATTCCAATCTTCTTTTTTGGAGATATCTCCTTTTATTAACGAAATTGATCTTTTGATTTTCTCAATATTGTTAAATTCTTGCCTAAACCCATTATCAAAAACTATCAACTCATTTCCTCTTTTCATTAATTCATTTACAAGATTGCTGCCGAGAAATCCAGCTCCTCCAGTCACAAGAATTTTTGCCAACTCATTTCCTCTATTGAAACACAATTCTTTAGTAAAATAAATCCTTTGGATGTTATTGATTTTATGATGTTTGATTATTTTTGATTTGTCTTATTCAAAACTTGTTTTACTCCATCTTCCAATGTTCCAAATTTTATTCCAAGTGATTTTTCAGCCTTGGAATTATTAAGGCAAGTATTTTTTGGTCTCTTTGCTATTACACCTATGTCGTCTATTGAAACTTTTTTGATCAATTTGTTATCTAATTTGAAAATTTTTGCTATACATTTGGCAAATTCAAATCTATTTACACAAGTTGAATCCACAATATGAAAAAGTCCAGAAATATCTTTTTCAATTGCCAAAAAAATTGATTGAATTAAACTATCCACTATTGTGACACTATTGAACACATCATATGTTACTTCTATTTCTTTTTGATTTTTTAAGTTATTAATTACATAATTAAAGAATCTTACACGAAAATCCCAATCATAAATTATCGATGTCCTAAAAACAACATTTTGTGGTTGTTTTAGAATTATTTTTTCAGCTTCTAACTTTGTCTCTCCGTAATAGTTTATTGGATTTGGTATGTCTGACTCTGTATAATTTCCCTTTTTTCCATCAAAAACATAATCTGATGACAAAAAAATTGTTTTTATATCGTACATTGCAACCAATTTTGCTATTTTTTCTGTAATCTTTACATGAAGTTGATATGATTTTTCTTTGTTTGCCTCACAAAAATCTATGTTAGAATAACCCATAGCATTAACTATGATTTCTGGCTTTTCATTTCTGATTGTTTCTTCCAACTTGTCAAAATCGCTAGGTAATGTACATTTTAGTGACAAAATTTTTGGAACATTGATTTGATTTTCATTATACGTTGCAATGATGTCGAATTTCTCATTATTTGATTTCAATAATGATTTTCCGACTAAACCACTTCCTCCTAAAACCAATAATTTCATAATTAGATTCTGATTAATTTATAAAACAATTTTAACTTGTCTAAATCATGAGATGTTATATTTGTTCTAATGACGATTTAATTCAATTTCTTGATCTAGGAAAGCACCCACCCCCTCTTAATTTTGTTTCAAAAGAAAATTTGAAACGAGCTCAGTCCTCATATCCTCTTCAAGTTTGTTTTTGTAATAATTGCGGATTAGTTCAACTGGGAGATGCAGTAGATCCAAACGTCATGTTCAAAGATTATTTGTACACATCTGGAGTAAGTACTGCATTTCGAAATCATTTATCACAATTTGCAAAATCTTTGGTTGATAGATTTTCCCCCATACCGAAAGATTTAGTTATAGATATTGCGTCAAATGACGGCACACTCTTAAAGTTTTTTCAATCTTACGGCGTCCGTGTTCTAGGCATTGAACCATCTAATATTGCTAAACTCGCTGAAGAAAATGGAATTAGTACAATAAATGATTTTTTTAATGAAGATATAGCAAATAAAATTTTAGAAAAACATGGTCAGGCAAAAATTATCACCATCACCAATGCTTTTGCCCATATTAAAGATCTTGATTCAATCATGAAAGGAATCAAATTATTATTAATGAAAGATGGCGTGTTTGTATCTGAATCTCAATATTTAGTAGATATTATTGAAAAATTAGAGTATGATACAATATATCATGAGCATCTTAGATACTATAGTTTACACACACTATTACAATTATTTGAAAAATATAACATGGAAATATTTGACTGTGAACGAATATCTTCACATGGTGGTTCAATTCGCGTTTATGCCGCATCAAAAGGTCAATTCATTAAATCTAATAATATAGAGAAGATGCTAAACCTTGAAAGAAAATTGAATCTCTCATCCATTGAAACTTATAAAGAATTTGCAAATAGAGTATATGAAAATAAAAATGATTTACTTTCTTTGTTACAAAAAATAAAATCTTCTGGACAAAAGATTGTAGGTATTAGTGCACCTGCACGTTCAAGTACGATCCTGAATTTCTGTCACATTGATTCATCAATTCTTGATTATGTTGTAGAAAAGAGCCCCCTGAAATTAGGAAAATTTACTCCTGGTACACACATTGAAGTTGTAGATGATAGTAAATTGGTTGAAGACCAACCTGATTATGCATTACTTTTATCTTGGCACCTGAGTGATAGCATCATCCCTAAAATTCAGAATGATGGATACAAAGGAAAAATAATTGTACCTCTACCAAAACCAAAAATAATTTGAAATATTAGCCCAATCCTAATTTTAGATATTTAGCTGTTTCAAAATCTTCCTTTGAAAACATTCCCCACACATCATAAATAATTCTTGGTTTTACGTCATTAATTGCTTTAGCGATATTTTTGAATTCATTATGATTGGTTGCTATGACTATTATTTCTGACGATTTTAGAACATCTTCTATGGGATAGGTGTTTTTTACATATGGATCATGCACCTTGATGTCTGCACCAGTAGCAATTAACAAATCTACTAGTTTTTGAGATGGAGAATTTCTTAAATCATCACTTCCTGCTTTAAATGAGATGCCCAATACTCCTATCTTCTTACCAAATAATTTTCCATCGATTCTCTTAATCTGATTTACTACGTGTTGTGGAATTGATTCATTTACTTTCCATGCAGTTGAAACTATGCTTGAAAAAGTAGTATTGTTATCCAAAAACAAGCCATCTTTACTTAAACATGGTCCACCCGCAAATCCTGGTTTTGGGATGTTACTCCTTGGATATTCAAAATTAGATATGCTGATGATCTCTGACGCATTTTCACCATAAATTTCAGCCCATACTGCAAATTCGTTAGATAAAGCAAATCCAATATATCGGTAAATATTTGCAAATAGTTTTGCTAATTCTGCACCAGTTACTGTAGTATATGAAAATTTTTTGTCTGGATTAATATGTTTGAATAATGTGGTAATAATTTCATTAGATGTTTCATTAATGGTTCCTACAATTTCAGGAAGCTCATGAATCTCTTTGACAGCTCTTCCCTCTAGGATTCTTTCAGGACATACTGCTATTTCAAAATCTGTTCCAGCTTTTAGACCTGTTTTGTTTTCCAAATATGGAATTATAATATCTGTTGTAGTTCTTGGTGGTAAAGTGGATCTCATGATAACCATTTTGCCTCTCAAGTCAACTTTACCTACTTCCCCTAGAGCAGTATATACTTGGGAATAATCTACACTATTTCCAACTGTCGTAGGAGTACCAACTGTCACAAAAATCACATCAATAGAATTTTTTACTTTTTCTAAATCATCAGTTACCTGAATATTTCCCATCTTTGTTGCAATCTCTAAATTCTCCTGTAATGCAGGATCATAAAATGGACATTTTCCATTACTTATTGCATTTAATCGCTCTTGATTAATGTCAACTCCTATAATTTTGAATCCTTTAGTAGCAAATACTGATGCTAGAGGTAATCCTACACGTCCTAATCCTAAAACGGATATGACAGCTGTTTTGTCTTTAACCTTACTCAAAAGTGTATTCAATATTTTTTCCTACCCACTTTGAACTTTATGGATATTTGTACTTAATGAATTTTCAAATATTGAATTTAATCTCTTATTTTATAGGTGATTTTTGAAATACTAAATAATAACACTGACATTAATAACAACATTGAGCCTATTACTAAAAAAATAATTACAATCATAGTATATGGAATTGAAAAATATCTTGTTTCATTGAATACAGTTACTACATTAACTGCAAAAACTATTCCAAAAAACATTAAAATTGTTCCTGGAATGCCAATGAACTTTAATGGTGACTTTATGGCGATAATTTCTAAAAGTGATGTGATAACTTCACCAGAGTGTGAAATTGGGTTTTTGGTAGATGTCTTCATTCCTGTGTCATAAATTACTTTAACTCTTTCTTCAGATATCCTGAATTTTTTTCTTGAAGCATCAATTAATATTTCTGAATCTGACCCGAATCCATCTAAATTGAATTCAATTTTTTCAATGACTTTTTTAGAATATGCCCTGTATCCACTTTGAGAATCATTTGTTGGAAGATCTGATGCCAAGTTTGTCATTTTATTTAATATCTTATTTCCAACTTTTCTATAATTTGGCATTTCAGATGCATCATCAAATCTATATCCAATAACAATATCTGCAGTGTTCTCTTCAATAGGTCTAACTAATTTTGGAATTTCTTCGGGTAAAAATTGTCCATCCCCATCAATTGTGACAATAATTTCAAAATTAGAATTTTTTGCAAAATTGAATAAAGATTTTAACGCTGCTCCTTTTCCCAAATTTTTTTTATGTCTCAAACAAATAGCTCCTGCCAATTCTGCCTCTTCATATGTTTTATCACTTGAGCCGTCATCACAAACAATTACCTTATCTGAATATCTTAGACAGTCTTTGACTACTTTTCCAATGACTCTTTCTTCATTAAATGCAGGGATACAAACTAATATGGACAATTAACTCTTCTATCTAAAAGGGATTAAAAAATACTCTTATTCCAACAATCTCTCTTTTTCAAACACTCTTGGAATTTTTTTTGTACCAGTTGTATGTAATTTCTAGTCCTTTAAATAACGAAATTTTTGGTTCCCATCCTAATCTTCTAATTTTTTTATTATCACATATGACATTTGGAATATCTATTTTACGCGAATGACTTTTTATTGTTTCTATCTGACTTGTTTTACCGGAAATTCTTTTTAATGTTAAATACAATTCTTTTATTGAATTACTTTTACCCGTACCTATATTGTATATTTCAAAACCTTTTAGATTGTTCATTATTGTTTTAATTCCACTTACCACGTCAGAAACATAAATAAAATCTCTTTTTGGAGACAGATTTCCAATCTTTATTTTCTTTTTACCAAGTAATTGGGAAATAATTCGTGATTCGACTTTGTAGTCTGAATTTCTTGGACCGTATGCTGAAAATAGTCGAAAAACACCAACATCGATTTTATACGAATTTGAATATCCCTGACATAATGCCTCTCCTGCAATTTTTGACGCAGAATAGATGGATGTTGCGTTAACTGCATGTTCCTCGTCAATAGGTAATTTCTTTGGATATCCATATACATGACTAGTACTAGGAAAAATAACTTTGCAATTCTTCTCTCTTGCAATCTCAAGAATTTTTTGAGTGTGTCCTACATTAATCCTGATACACTCTGTTGGATATTTCTCACAATCTAAAATATTTGTCATTCCAGCCAAATGTATAATTATAGAATTTTTTTCAATATCTGTATTTTTTATATTTTGAATATCTCTCTTAATCTGGTTCACATGAGTATCATCTAAACAAGTTCTTGAAATTCCTGTAACGCTGAATTTCTTTTCATCCATACTATCGATTAGATTTCTTCCAATGAATCCGGTATGTCCTGTTATCACAATTTTTTTCAAACTGATCTAGTTTATTTTATCATGATAAATGTTTTCAGTACATTATGTTTTTAATGAGGTCTATTAGAGAAACATGGGGAATATCATTAAACGAGCATTAATCACTGGAATCACAGGTCAGGATGGAGCCTATTTAGCAAAATTTTTAGCTGAAAAAGGGTACAAAGTATTTGGTAGTTATAGAAGATTATCAACTCCTAACTTTTGGAGGTTACACTATCTTGGAATTTTTGATAAAGTGGAATTAATCCCAATGGAAATTTCTGATTCCAATTCAATATATGATGCGCTTGAAAAATCAAATCCTTCTGAACTTTATAACTTTGCAGCTCAAAGTTTTGTCGAAGTTTCCTTTGCTCAACCAACCTACACTGCTAATGTAACTGGTTTGGGAGTATCTCGTATATTAGATGAAATAAGAAAATTCAATCCTAAAATTCGGTTATATCAAGCATCATCTAGCGAAATGTTTGGATCTATTAAAAGTAAAGTAATGGATGAAAACACTGCATTTCATCCTGCAAGTCCTTATGCTATTGCAAAACTTTACAGTCATTGGATGGTTAAGTTGTATAGAGATGCGTATAATTTACATGCAACAAATGGAATTTTGTTTAATCATGAATCTCCTATAAGGGGTTTGGAATTTGTTACTAGAAAAATTTCTAACGGCGTTGCAAAAATTTCACTAGGTTTAACAAAAACTCTCTCATTAGGAAATCTTGATGCCAAAAGAGATTGGGTTTATGCACCAGAATATGTTG